>JACCTQ010000370.1 GCA_013812265.1 Actinomycetota bacterium | reverse complement strand
CGATCGTCTTCCAGGCGATCTCGAACCGGGCGCGCTTCTTCGAGAGGATGAGGCGACCGTCTGCATCTTCCTTCGTGAGCACGAGCGCATCGATCTCATCTCCGATGTTCAGCTCGTCGGCCGGGTTAACAGAGCGACGAATCGAGAGCTCGGCGACCGGGATGACCCCTTCCGACTTGTAGCCGATGTCGACGAGCACCTCGTCCTTGTCGACACGAACCACGGTCCCGTGCACGACCTGGCCCTCGTTGATGGTCGGAAAAGTCGACTCGTAGTCCGGGATCAGCTCGCCCTCGGGCCCGGTGATCCAGACGCCCTCCTCGGCGACCCGCTCGTCCTCTCGTTCTATTGTCTCGTTCGGCGCTTGCAAGGCCGGTCAGTATAGCCAGCAGGCCCCAGAACCCGGGGCCTGCTGGTTACGAGTGCTCGCGCGCTTCCAGGCGCGTAGCGGTCATCCGCGGGGCGGCGGGACGATTTCTGCGACTCGTCCCGCCGTCTGGATGCGCCAGTGCTACCGGAGCCGGTTTGCGAGGCGGATCAGCGTGTCCGCCTCCTCGTCTGTGAAGTCCTTGCCCCGCTTCGACTGCACCTGGTCGATGTACGCCTGCAACTTCTCCGCCTTGGCTCCCTTGCCGCTCGTGCCGGCCGCGTCGGCAAGCTTTGCGCAGAGGCTGTCGGCGAGCTTCGGGTCGGACGAGAACTGGCGGGTCAGTTCGCACAGGCTCGCGTAGGTGACCTGGACGCTCACCGTGGCCGTGTACGTGGTGACGCCGCCGTCCTTGTCGTAGATCTGGCCGCCGACCGTTCTGATGCCGGTGTCGGACGTCGGGCAGCTCTTGGTGCTCGAGCTCGTCACCGCGCCGAAGCCGCTGCCGTCACCGCAATCGAAAGCGTAGGTGAAGCCGGCGGCCGTGTCGGCGGCCGAGGGATCGGACGGGGAGGTGAGTGAGATGGTGAACGGGTTGCCGGCGAAGTGCGTCGGAGGTGCGTTGAAGGTCGCCGACGGGTTCACGTTCGTGACGCTCACCGTCGCCTGGTCGGTGTCGCTGAGCCCACCGCCGTCCGTGACCCGCACCGCGACCGTCCTCGATGTGGGGCCGTCCAGCGCGGCCGCCGAGAACGTCGGGCTCTCGCCGGGCGTCTCGAACGTGCCGTCGTTGTCCAGGTCCCAGGCGTAGGTCAGCGCATCGCCGTTCGGGTCGCTGCCGCTCGGAACGAGAGCGGCCGAGCTGCCCTCGCCGACGGTGTAGGGGCCGCCCGCGGAAACGGTCGGCGGCGCGTTCACGTTGAGGCCGATCACGATCGGGTCGTGATCCGAGGCGCGGTACGGGCCTGGGCTGTAGAAGGAGTCGACCTGGCTCGCCGTCTTGAACTCCGTGTTGTAGTCGAGCACGACGGGTTCATCCGGGTTGATGTGCCACTCGGTGACACCGGTCGCCTGCCCTTCGAGCGAGGCCGTCGCAAGCGCGTGGTCGAGATAGCCCGATTCGCCGTTGAAGACATACGAGTAAGCACCCAGGCCGTTGAACTTCCGCACCAGGTTCGTGAACCCACCAGCGATGAGCGTCGTGATCGGGTCCTCGAAGGTGTACGAGTTGAGGTCGCCGATCACCAGGAAGTCGGCGTCACCGCTGCCCGTCGGATCCGTCTTCAGCCAGTCGACGAGAGCTGCGGCCGCGTTCCGGCGCGTGAGGTTGCAGTTGCCCTGGCCGTCGCCCGCGTCGGGATCCCCCGCGCACGCCGAGCCCTTCGACTTCAGGTGGTTGACCACCACGGTCAGCCTGCCTCCGTCCGGGTCGACGAACGTCTGCGCCAGCGAAGGCCGGTTCAGCGTGTCCACGAAGCGCGGATCCACGGTCGACGTGATGATCTTCCACGGCCCCACCGGAGTCACGGCAGCCGGCTTGTAGATCAGAGCTACCTTGATCTGGTCCGTTCCGATCACTCCCGTGTCTATGAACGCGTAGGTTCCCGCGCCCGTCGCTGCGTTCAGCCCGGCCACGAGGTCCTCGATGGCGCTGTTCGGCGCGGCGTCGTTCTCGATCTCCATCAGGCCGACGACGTCGGCGTCGATCGTCGTGATGGCGCTGACGATCTTGGCGCGTTGCCGTTCGAACTCGGTCGCGGTGGTGGCACCGCGAGAGGTCGGGAATCCGCCACCCGTGCCATCGCCGTTGAAGTAATTCAGGACGTTGAAGGAGGCGACCTTGAGATTGCCGCCAACGGGTGCCGGGACTGCCGTGCGCAGGTTTCCTGCCTGGAACGAGACCGAGCCGACCGGCTGGACGCGGTAGTTGCTGAACCGGTAGTCCAGGATGCCGGTGAGGCTGGACACGGTGTCTCCCACGCGAAGCGTGTTGCTCGCCGACAACCCACCGAACGGGTAGACCGTCGGGTCGATGTTCTGGAGGTTGACGCCGTCGTCGAGGATGATGCGGCTGCGGTTGTTCTCGGCGGCCTTGGCGATTGCCGCCGGACCCGGTGTGGTGACGGCTGTCGGCGTATAGAGCCGCCCGACGCCTGACAGGCTGACCTCGCCGAACCGGCCCAGGTTGAAGACCTCGGTCGCGGTCAGCGTCTGGCCGAAGTTGACGAGCATGCCCTCGAAGCGCTCGAAGTCCGTGGTGCTCAGAACGGGGAGGCTCGCCGAGGTGGCAGCCGGGAGCGAGGCGGGTCCGGGGCACACCTGCACGGACGTCACCGACGAAAGCCGCGTCAGCCCGGACGACTCGCCGACCGTGCCGCGCACTCGCACCAGCTGGCCGCGCGAAACGTCAACCGTGCCGCCCGATACGAAGATTCCCTCGGAGGTCGCCGCGTCCGTGTCCACCTGAGCGTCTTCCTCCTGCACGTAGAAGCCGCCGAACTCCCTCGGAGTGAGCTGGTAGTCGCCTACGACGACCCCCTCGATCGTCCGCACGCCCGCCATGTCGGCTGGGGCGGCCGTTCCGCTGCCCTGGATCTGGTGGATGAACGTGGCCGGGTCGCCGCATACCGACACGTCGACGGTCTGGAACGAGAAGACGTGGTTCGCCGTCATGGCGTCGGGTGGATCGATGCCGTCCTGATCGGTCACCTGGCTAGCCACGACCGTGACGGTGCAGTTCTCGTTGGCTGCGAAGTCGCTATCGGGATCGAGCGTGAACGCCGTGGACCCACCGGACTGACCCGCGCTGTGGGGGCCGCTCGCCTCGCAGCTAATCGTGAACCAGCTCCCGGCGACGTCGACCGGCTCGCTGAACGTGATCGCCACGTTGGCGTCCCGAGCTACGCCGGTCGCAGAGGAGGCCGGCGTCGTGGAGCTGACGCGTGGTGCGCCGTCGCTCGCACAGAAGTTCGGCGATGAAACGCTGTTCCGGGGAGCAGGACCGCCTGCCGCGAAGTCGGCGCTGTTGTTGTCGGTATCCGTGCAGCCGTTCGCGGCGCGAAGCGCTGCGGTCGTGTTGGTCAACGTGACGGCCGGCCCCGCGCCTTCGAAGTTGTTGGCCGCGCTGCCGTAGCCGACGAAGTCCCGGATGCTCGCGCTCGGGACGCAGCTGCCAGCGGTCGCTCCACACGTGAGCGCAGTCTGGTTCGTAACGAGGGCGACCTTGCCACTCGTGCCGCTCATTGCGATCGTGCCGGTCGCGTCGGGCGTGGGCACCTCCACGGTTCCGCCAGTGCCGGCTGCCTGTTTGACGAGGTAATAGCGGCCGGGCTGGATCGTCCCGGCGAGGTTCGTTCGCGCCCAAGAGGAGCCTGCCGACGAGGCGTACTGAACAGACCACGTCGAGACTTCGACCGGCGCCGTCCCCCCATTGAAGAGCTCGATGAAGTCGTTCTTCAGCGTGGCGCCCGTATTGCCGCCGCCGCCGTAGACCTGGCTGATGACGATGTCCGGTGACGCCGCAGAGGCGAGCTGGGCGCCAACGAGACCGAGAAAGACCGCTGCCAGGCCGAACGCCAGGCGAAGACGAGCACATACCACGTTAATGACCCCCTGAAGAAGAGGACATGGCCCCGATGGCCTATGTCGCGAGGCGAGTGTAACCCCGGTTGCAGCCGAATGGAAGGGCGGTTACCGGACCGCTACGACTTGGCTTCGTTCCAGTCCTCGCCCACGCCGACGTCGACCGCCAGCGGCGGGTCGAGCGCATAGGCGCCGCACAGTTCCTCGCGGACGAGGTCGCGAACGGCGCCAACCTCCCGCTCCGGGACCTCGAGCAGTAGCTCGTCGTGCACCTGGAGGACGAGCCTCGCCCCTCTCCCCTCTTCGCGCAAGCGCCGATGGATTCGCACCATCGCCACTTTGATGATGTCCGCGTTCGAGCCCTGCATGACGAAGTTCACCGCGAGCCGTTCGCCCAGCGAGCGCGTCTGGCGGTTCGAAGCGCGGATCTCGGGTACTGGGCGCCGCCTGCCGAGGAGACTCGTCACGTAGCCGTCCCGCGTCGCCTGCTCGATCGTGCGCCGGATGAAGTCCTGCACGTGCGGGAAGCGCGCGAGGTAGGCGTCGATGTACGCCTGCGCCTGCTCGCGCGGGATCTCGAGGTTCTCGGACAGCCTGAAAGCCGAGATGCCGTAGATGATTCCGAAGTTGATCATCTTGGCCACGCTCCGCTCTCCCGTGGTGAGAGTGGCCGGGTCCTTGCCGAGCACCTCGGCGGCGGTCGCGGTGTGGATGTCCTCCCCGCGGGCGAACGCCTCGCGAAGCTTCGGCTCGCCCGAGACGTGGGCGAGAATCCGGAGCTCGATCTGCGAGTAGTCGGCCGAGAGCAGTTTGTGCCCCGGCTCGGCGACGAACGCCGAGCGAATCTCCCGGCCGAGCTCGGTGCGAATGGGAATCGCCTGCAGATTCGGGTTGGACGTGGACAGCCGCCCCGTCGAGGCCACCGCCTGGTTGAAGGTCGTGTGCAGGCGCCCGTCATGCTCCGAGATAAGAGTCGGCAGCGGCCCCAGGTACGTGTTCAGGAGCTTGCTGTACTCGCGCCACTCTTCGATGACCGCGATGACCGGGTGCTCCTGTCGGATGGAGCGCAGGACGCGCGTGTCCGTCGAGTAACCGGTCTTGCCCTTGCGACCCGGCGTTAGCCCGAGCTGCTCGAAAAGCACCTGAGCGACCTGCTGCGTCGAGCCGAGCATGAACTCTCCGCCGGCGAGCTCGTAGGCCTTGGCCTCGAGCTCCTCGACGCGATCGGCGAGGCGGGCCGTGATCTCTCCCATCCTGTACGTGTCGATCTTGACCCCGGCGTCCTCCATGGCGGCCAGAACGCCGGTGAGCGGCAGCTCAACCGTTCGGTAGAGCTCCTCTGCGCCGCGTTCGCGGACGCGCTCGACCATGAGCGCAGCGAGGCGCAGCGTCCCTGCGGCTGCCTTGACGAGCCAGGCGGTCTCCTCTTCGGTTGCGGGTTCGGGACGCAGCTCGAGGCCGTACTCGGCGAGCAGATCCTCGAGCACGTAGGTTGCCCGGCCCGGCTCGATGAGATAGGCGGCGACGAGCGTGTCCTCGGCCGGAGCGATACCGGCACGCCCGATCTCCCGCGGCAGCGCCTTGAAGTCATGCGTGACAAGATTCGCTTCGCGAATCTTCTCTATCTGGAGGGGCCCCACCGTTACGGGTGCTCCCGCTCGCGCCACCGCCATGCGGCCGTCGCGGACAGCCAGCCCGACCGTTCCGGTCAGCGTCGGCACCTCGTTCTCGCGCCAAGACACGTCCTCGCCCTCCAGCGGGCGCTCTGCCGCAGGCAGAGCGGTGTCGAGCTCATCCACCCGCCCGAGGAGATTCCTGAACTCGAACCGGCGGAACATCTCCTGCAGGCGAGAGCGGTCCGGCGGCTCCAGGACGAGACCGCCTGGATCGCAGTCGATCTCGAGGTCTCGCCGCATGGTTGCAAGCAGCTTCGAGTTCCGCGCCTGATCGGCATGCAGACGAAGGGTTTCCCGCCGCTTCTCGCCCGAGACGCGATCCAGCTTCTCGAGCAGCTCCTCGAGCGAGCCGAACTCCGCGATTAGCTGACCTGCTGTCTTGTCGCCGATGCCCGGAACGCCCTCGATCGAGTCGGACGTGTCGCCCTTGAGCGCAATGAAGTCAGGAACCTTGTCGGGCGCGATGCCGTACCGTGCCTCGACGCGCTCCGGCGTGTACACGTGGACGTCGGAGACCCCCCGCGGCGTCATCATCAAGCACACGTTCTCCGAGCACAGCTGAAACGCGTCGCGATCGGTCGAGACGATGCACGTCTTGATACCTGCGTCGTCGGCCCGCGTCGCCAGCGTGGCGATCACGTCGTCGGCCTCCCAGCCCTCGAACTCCAGGTTGCGGTATCCGAAGGCCTCGACGATCGGCCGGAAGAACGGGAACTGCTCGCGAAGCAGATCCGGCATCGGCCGCCGGTCCTGCTTGTAGGTCTCGGCAAGCGCCGTCCTGTGCACCGGGCGGGTGTCCCAGGCGACGGCGACGCCCTTCGGCCCGTAGTCGGCGAGCAACTTGAAGAGCATGTTCGTGAAGCCGAGCAGCGCGTTCGTCGAGAACCCGTCACTGGTCGCGAGCTCCTCCGGCAGCGCGAAGAACGCGCGGTACGCGAGGTTGTTGCCGTCGACGAGGAAGAGCTCGGACTCGCGGGCGGGCGCGTCGTCGAGCTGCAGCTCGGCGCCGGTGAGAGTCTTCGGGCTCACACCGCGAGTCTATGTAGCCGGCGCGCCTCGACTATCGTCCGCGAGCCATGGCGGGCATGGAGATCCAGGAGTTCGCCGACGGGCACCTCGATGACGCCGCCAGGCTGCTCGCGGCCCGCCACAAGGCACACCGGCGCCTAGAGCCGCTTCTGCCGCCGGGCTACGAGGATCCCGTCTTTGCTCGGCAGGAGGTGGAGGCGCTCTGGCGCGCCGACGAGACGCCCGGCGCGGTCGGAATTCGCGGCGGACGGGTGGTTGGCTACCTGGTGGGGATCCGGAAGAGCGACGACGTCTGGGGGCCGAACGTCTGGGTCGATCCCGCCGGCCACGCGGTCGAGCACCCAGAGGACGTGCGTGACCTCTACGCCGCCGCTGCGGCGCGCTGGGTCGGCGCGGGGCTGAGTGCGCACTACGCCGTGGTGCCCGCCACCGACCCGGAGCTGGTCGACTCCTGGTTTCGCCTGGGGTTCGGCCAGCAGCACGCGTTCGCGATCCGGGAGCTGCCGGACGAGCGGTGGCCGGACGGCGTGCGCGAGGCAGACATAGCGGACGTGGAGGAGCTCATGCAGCTGGCGCCCCTGCTCGCTCAGCACCAGCTGCTCGCCCCCGTGTTCTCCCGGCTTCCACCCGACGAGGATGAAGACGCTCTGCGGAAGGACATCGAGGAAGACATCGCATCCCCGACCAGCGGTTGTCTCGTCGCCGAGCATGGCGACCGCATCGTCGGGATCTTCCTCGTCGTCCCGCTCGAGGTGTCGTCGATGCACACCGGGCTGGCACGACCCGAAGTCGTGTCGTACCTCGGCTGGGCCGCGACGCTCCCGGAGGTGCGGGGAACCGGTACCGGCCTCACGCTCACCCGGGCGAGCTTCGCCTGGGCCCGCGAGCGCGGCTACGAGGCGATGGTCACGGACTGGAGGGTGACGAACCTGCTCGCGTCTCGCTTCTGGCCGCGGCGCGGGTTTCGCCCTACCTTCCTGCGGCTGTTCCGCGCCATTCCGTGAAGCGCGTTCCGCTGCTCACGGGCACCCGGGTAGTCCTCGCGACGGTGGACGACGACGCGCTGGTGCTGGCCGCGCCCGCGCCGGGCGAAGCCGTGGCCGACGTCGGCGCCGCCGTCCGGGACGCGCTCCGGTTTCCGCTCGCCGGCGAGCCGCTCGAGGCGCTGGTGCGTCCGGGAGGCCGGGCGACGATCGTGGTCGAGCCTCCTGCCCTGCCGCTCCCGGGATCGGTGCACGACCCGCGGCAGGCGGCGATCGCCGCCACGGTCGACGAGCTCGACCGCGTCGGTGTCGCAACGGAACGGCAGACGTTGCTCGTGGCGGGCGGGCTGGCGCGCAGGCCCGGTCAGGCCGTGATCGAGAGCCTGGTCTCGCCGGACTTCGCACGGCGCTTCCGCGGCCGCGTCGAGGTGCACGACGCGGAGGCGCCGGACCTCGTGCAGGTGGGGACGGTCGCGACGACCCCTCTTCGCGTCAACCCCACGCTTGTCGACACCGATGTGGCGGTGGTGGTGAGCGCGGCCGAGACGGTGCTGCACGGTGGCCCGGCTACCCTCCTGGCCGCCTCGGGGCCCGAGACGCAGCGGGCTGCCGGGGCCGACTCGCTGCTCGAGACGGGGTCGTCCTCCGGCTGGGATCTCGCCGTCGCGCTCGAGGGAGCGCTGTCTCGCCGGGTGCCGTTGATCGGCGCCTCACTCGTCCTGCATCACCCACGGCTCTCGGGAGCGCTGCGCGGCTTTCCGTACGACCCGGAGGCGGTCGAGCGAATCGCTCGCTCGCCGCTGCGGCCGCTCTTCGGCGCCCTTCCGGGACGGCTCCGAGCCCGCGTCCTCCGCTCGCTCCCGCTCGAGCTAACAGCCAGCGCGGCGTTCGCCGGTCGCCCGTCGGTGGCGCACGCCGAAGCGCTCCTGCGTGCGATCGAGGCGCGCTCGACAACGCTGGAGGAGCCGCTCGACGCGATCTGCATCGGTGTGCCACGGGCGACTCCTTACCTGCCGCGAGAGCGTCCGAACCCTGTTCTGGCCGCCTATCTCGGCCTGGGCCTCGCCCTGCGTCTCTGGCGCGACGCCTTTCCGCTCGTCGACGGGGCAAGCGCGATTCTCGTGCACCACTTCCATCGACACTTCAGCCATCCGACCCAGCAGCCCTACCGCCCGCTGTTCCATCCCTCGCTGGCGCTCAGCGATCCGGAGCAGGTGAAGGCGGCCGAGCGCTCGGCCGCCGTGGACGAGCAGGCCGTCGCGGCCTATCGCGAGGGCAGGACGTGTCATCCACTGTTGCCCTTTGCCGACTGGGACGCCTGCGCGCCGGCACTCCGGCGCTTGGGTGCGGTGATGATCGCCGGCTGCCGAGACTCCGTCGCAGCGCGCCAGCTCGGTTTCGTACCGACGCACGGGATCGGGGCCGCCCTCGCCATGGCGCGCGGCCGGTCCGAGCGGCGGCCGCGAATTGGGATCCTGCTCTCGCCGCCCTACTTTCCGCTCAAAGTGGCGACCTAGGGGGCCTGGGGGGGCTACTCGGTCTCGCCGAGGTAGGTCTTCCGCACCTGCTCGTTCGTCCGGAGCGCCTTCGCTTCGTCCGCGAGCGCGATGCGACCGGTCTCCATGACGTAGCCGCGCTGGGCCGTGTCGAGCGCCATCAAGGCGTTCTGCTCGACGAGCAGGATCGGCGTTCCCTGCTCGTTGATCTCACGCACGATCTCGAAGATCTTCTCCACGAAGATAGGAGCGAGCCCCATGGAGGGCTCGTCCAGCATCAGCAGCTTCGGGCGCGCCATCAGCGCGCGGCCGATCGCCACCATCTGCTGCTCACCGCCGGAGAGCGTGCCCGCCTTTTGCGCCTTGCGCTCGAGCAGGCGCGGGAAAAGCGAGTAGACGCGGTCCAGGTCTTCTTTGAAGTTCCCCTTGTCGCGGCGCTGGAACGTTCCCATCTCGAGGTTCTCGAGCACGCTCATGCGCGGAAACAGCTTGCGGCCCTCGGGCGACTGGGAGATGCCCATCTTCACGATGGCGTGCGCCGGGTCGTTCGTGATGTCCTTGTCCCCGAAGCGGATGCGACCGTCGCGCGGATGGTTCAAACCGTTGATCGACCGGAGCGTCGTCGACTTACCGGCGCCGTTGGCGCCGATCAGCGTCACGATCTCGCCCTCCCGCACCTCGAGCGAGACGCCCTTGAGCGCGTGGATGGAACCGTAATAGGTGTGGACGTCGTCCAGCCGCAGGATGACGCCGTCGCCGGCTTGCTCGCTCATGCCGCCGTAGCTCCCGAGCCGAGATATGCCTCGATCACGCGCTCGTCGGTCTGGACCTCCTGTGGCGTGCCCTCGGCGATCTTCTCGCCGTAGTCGAGCACCGTGACGCGATCGGAGATGCCCATGACGACGCGCATGTCGTGCTCGATCATGAGCACGGTCAAGTCCTGCTCCCCGCGAAGCTTCGACACGAACTCGGTAAAGGTGGCCGTTTCCTGCGGATTCATCCCGGCCGTCGGCTCGTCCAGGAGAAGGAGCTTCGGCTCCGTGGCGAGGGCCCGGGCCACCTCGAGGCGTCTCTGGTCTCCGTAGGGCAGGTTCCGCGAGAGCTCCTGGTCGCGTCCCCGGAGTCCCGAGAAGCGCAGGAGCTCGCGCGCTCGCTCCTCTGCCTTTCGCTCCTCCCGCCTCAAGCCGGGGGTGCGCAGGATCGAGCGGATAATCCCACCCGTGAGGCGCGCGTGCATGCCCACGAGAACGTTCTCCAGCGCCGTCATCTGCTCGAAGAGCCGGATGTTCTGGAACGTGCGGCCAATCCCGCGCTCGGTGATGGCGTGCGGCGGGCGGCCGGTGACGTCCGTGCCGTCGAACACGATCCGCCCGGCCGTTGGCTTGTACACGCCGGTCAACATGTTGAAGAAGGTCGTCTTGCCGGCGCCGTTCGGTCCGATGAGGCTGACGATCGAGCGCTCGGGAATGGCGAAATCGACGTCGTTGACGGCAATGAGACCGCCGAACTCCTTGCGGACGTGCTCGGCTACCAGAAGCTCGGCCACTAGTGAGAGGTTCCGTAGAGGGTCTCGTCGTGCACGCCCTCCTCGAGCTCCCGCTTGCGGCGGCGCTCGGGGATCAACCCGGTCGGCCGGACAAGCATCATCACGACGATGATGGCGCCGTAGATGCCGAACTGGTACTTGGGCACGTCCGCGATCCCGGCGTTGGACCCGATCGTCGCCAGCCCTTCGACGTTCAGCCAGCCCAGGATCATGCCGCCCACGATCACCCCCCAGACGCTGCCCATGCCGCCGAGAATGACCATGCAGAGCAGGAACACGGAGATGTTGAAGTAGAAGTCCGCCGGGAAGGCCCCGCTCTTGAAGCTCGCGTAGTAGGCGCCCGCGATACCGCCGAAAAAGGCTCCGATCGCGTATGCCCACGTCTTCGTGCGCATGAGCGGAATGCCCATGGCGGCCGCCGCCGTCTCGTCCTCGCGAATCGCGATCCAGGCGCGCCCGAGGCGCGAGTCGCGCAGGCGGACACTGCAGAAGACGGTGAACAGCAGCAGCGCCAGTGCGGTCCAGAAGAACAGTTCCTGTGCGTTCTCGGCCACCCGGTAGCTCTCCGGTAGGCCGATCGCGTCGCTCAACGTGGTCCCGAATCCCGGCGAGTCGATCGGGCTGATGCCGAACGTCCCGTGCGTGAGGTCGAAGCCGCCGATGCTGTCGCCGTTCCGGACGACCTGCGGAATGATCTCACCGAAGCCGAGTGTCACGATGGCGAGATAGTCACCGCGCAAGCGAAGCGTCGGGAGTCCGATCATGATCCCGGCGAGCGCCGTGAAGAGCGCGGCCGCGATCAGCACCAGCCAGATGGAGATGTGGATCCCGGGCAGGTCCTCGCTCACGCCCACGGAGCCGAAGTGGAACGTCACCTGCTCGAACTGCAGGGAGGCCAGCCAGGCGGCGGTGTACGCACCCGCCGCGTAGAAGGCCACGTAACCCAGGTCGAGCAGCCCCGCGTAGCCGACGACAATGTTGAGGCCGACCGCCATCATCGTGAAGACGACCATGATCACCATCGAGTTCAGGCTCGGGAAGTAGTCGCCCACCACGGCGAAATCCTTCAGGGAGTCGATGTAGAACGGGTACAGCAGCCCGAGGCCGATGACGACGGCCGGGAGCAGCAGGCGCCGAACGGGATCGGGTAGCCGGTCGGCGATCTTGCCGGCATCGAAGGCCTTCGGCCTCCTCGGGCCGCGCGACATCAGGCTCCCTCGGGCGTCCGCTCGCCCAGGAGGCCCTCGGGCCGGAAGACCAGAATCGCGATCAGGATCCCGAACACGATCGAGCGCGTCCAGTCGCTCCCGGGCGTGTACCAGGTGAGGCCCTCGTTGAATGCCTGGATGAGCCCGATGATCAATGCACCGAGGACCGCGCCGGACAGATTGCCGATGCCACCGAGCACCGCGGCCGTGAACGCGATCAGGCCCAGCTCGAAGCCGGTGTCGTAGCGCATGTTGAACTGGAGCAGGAAAAGCAGGCCGGCAACCGCCGCGAGCGCGCCCGCGAGGGCGAACGTCACGGTGATGGTGCGGTTGACGTTGATTCCCATCATCGCGGATGCGTCCCGGTCCTGGGCCGTCGCACGCATGGCCTTGCCCTGGCGGGTCGCAGTCACGAACCAGATGAGGAGCACGAGCACCGGAACCGTGATGAGGAGAACGGAGAGCTTGCTCCACGTGTACGACAGGTCGCCGATCTCGAAGATGTTCGTGCGCGGAATCACATCACTGGCGGATCGAAAGTTCACGTCGTACAGGTAGAGGCCCACGTTCTGGACGATGAAGGAAACCCCGACCGCCGTGATGAGGGCGGCAACCCGCGGAGAGGAACGCAGCGGCCGGTACGCCACACGCTCGATCGTGGCGTTGATGGCCGCGAACAGGGCCATGGTGATCACGAGCGTCGCCAGAATTCCACCCACTGCGATGAGCGTTCCGTCCTCGGGGGTGATCCCGAACCAGTCGACGAGGACGGTGAAGCCGACGAGACCCGAGAGCGCGAAGATGTCGCCGTGGGCGAAGTTGATCAGCTGCAGGATGCCGTAGACGAGCGTGTACCCGAGCGCCACGAGCCCGTAGACGGCCCCGTTCGTGAGCCCGATCAGGAAGACGCTCGTGAACTCACTCGGGCCTTGGACGAAGTTGACCACAAGCCAGACGAAGAGCAGCGCGACGAGCAGCAGGCCAATGCTCGAGACGACGCCCGGCCGGCGGCGGTCGAGGAGGCCGCCTAGCGGCGAGGGCGATTCTGTGGGGGTCTTAGCGTTCATCGTCCGCCTTCGAGGAAGAGGGGGTGGGACTTTCGTCCCACCCCCTCGTTCTGACCTAGTGACCTAGGACGAGCCCTCCAAAGTTGCGTCGGCGAGCTCCTGCCTCGGCGTGAGCTCCTTGACGACCTCGAGCTCCTTGGCGGCCTTGTACATCGTGTACTTGATCACGACGCCCTTACCCTGCGCGACGTCGCCGTTCTCGTTGATGTTGAAGGTGCCGAGGATTCCGTCCTTGACCTTTGTCTTGAACAGCTCCTCGACAACGCTCGCCCTGGTGCCGTCCGAGCGCTCGATGGCGGCGAGCAGTACCTCGGCCGCCTGCGCCCCGTACACGGAGTACGGATCGGCAGGCTCGTTGCCGAGCTGCTTCTTGAACCCGTCGAGGAACGTCTTGCCCTCGCCCTTGAGATTGTCGAGTGCCCCGCCGGCCACGCTCATGTACATGTCCTTGGCGTTCTTGACGCCGGACTCGTCGATCGTCGACTGCTGCGTGAAGCCGTCCGGTGCGAAGAGCTTCACCTTCCCGTTGTTCGGCCCCAGGACGGCAACCTTGTCCTTGATGACCTGGGCGCCGTTCTCGTCGACCAGGCCGCCGAGGAAGAGCGCGTCCGCGCCGCTCGACTTCACTTTCCGCATGATGGCCTCGTAGCTCGCCGACTCCTTTGCCCAGGCAGAGAAGCCGACGACCTGGATCCCGACCTCCTGAGCCGCCCTCCGCGTCAGTGTCGCGACGGCGAGACCATAGGCCTCCTTGTCATTCAGAACGTAGAGTTTCTTGACGCCGACTGACTTCATGAAGTCCGCCTGGATGGCAGCCTGGTAGGCGTCATAGGGCACGACCCGGGCGTAGTTCCGCTTGCCCGTCGGGTAGTACTTGTCGGGCTCGGTGGACTCGCAGCCGGCCCCGACAGTGAGGCATGGGAACGTGTTCGCCGGAGAGACCATCGCCACGGCGCCGCCCGGAGCCTGGTTCAGCACCGGGATCTCGATCTGGGCACAGCCCGAGTTGAACGTTCCGATAACGCCGATCACGTCGTCGTTGCCCGCATAGGCCTGAGCGTTCTGGCTGCACTTGCCGGAGTCCCACTTGGCGGCCTGTGCCGTCGCGTCGTCACAGACCTGGTAGGCGATGTTGTGCTCGCCGGCCTTCCAGTTCCGCTGCTCCAGGATGTAGCGGATCGCCTTGACCATCTGCACTGTCTGCGTCCGCGAGGAGCCCTGCATCGGGAGGTCGGAGACGATCAGGTACTTCGCATCTCCGTCGCCCCCGTACTCCACCTTCGTGCACGAGGAGCTGGGGAGCGCCGTGACGCCCGACGTGCTCCCGCCGCCCGTCGTTTCGGTGGCGGTGGTACCACCCGCGCCCTCGTCCTCGTCGTCTCCGCCGCAGCCGGCCGCCACCAGGGCCAGCGCGGCAAGTATCAGGGCCATGAGGCCCAACACGCCCCGTCGCTTCAAGATTCCTCCTCCGTCAGTGATGTGAATCCCTGAAGTATCCGGACTCTGGCCCGCCGTTTCAAGTGGAAGCGGCGAGAGCTCGTCCGGCGACGGTGGGAGAACGCGATGCCGAAGGTGGGAATCGAACCCACACGCCCCGAAGGGCACTGGATTTTGAGTCCAGCGCGTCTGCCAATTCCGCCACTTCGGCCTGGACCCTAGATCGGAAATTCCCACGCCGGTTTCCGATCAAGCGTCTAGTGGCAATCGTACGCGCCCGGACGCCCGGATCGCCGCCGCTCCACCTGCGAGACTCCACGGGGTGAGCAAGCAGATCGGAGTGCTGACGGGCGGCGGCGACTGTCCCGGGCTCAATGCCGTCATCCGTGCGGTCGCCCGGCGCTCGTTCGATCGCGGATATGACGTGGTCGCCGTCCGCGAGGGGTGGCGGGGCCTCGTGGAGGGAAAGTTCCAGGCGCTTGGCCCTCGCGAGATCTCCGGCATCCTCCCGCGAGGCGGCACGATCATCGGGACGTCGCGAACGAACCCGTACAGCAGCGACGGTGGGGTCGAGCGGGTACTTCGCAACTTCGGCCGTCAGGGCTTGGATGCACTCGTAGCGATCGGCGGGGAGGACACGCTCGGCGTCGCCGCCTCCCTCCACTCCGAGCACGAGCTTCCCGTCGTCGGCGTGCCGAAGACGATCGACAACGACCTGGCCGCGACGGACTACACCTTCGGTTTCGACACGGCGGTTACCGTCGCCACCGAGGCCATCGACCGGCTGCACACCACCGCCGAGTCGCACAATCGAGTGATGGTCGTCGAGGTCATGGGCCGTCACACCGGTTGGATCGCAGTCATGAGCGGTATCGCCGGCGGCGCCGACGTGATCTTGATTCCCGAGGAGCCTGTCACGGTCGAACGCGCCTGCGCGGAGATTCGAAGGCGGCACGACCGCGGTAAGGACTTCTCGATCGTCGTCGTGTCCGAGGGATACGAGCTGACCTACGAGTCCGGCGAGCGACGCACGGTCGCTCAGGCGGGGGAAGACCAGTTCGGCCACGTTCGCCTCGGCGGTGTCGGTGACGTGCTGGCGCGCGAGATCGAAGAGCGGACGGGGTACGAGAGCCGGGTGACCGTGCTGGGTCACGTCCAGCGCGGCGGGTCGCCCACTCCACGGGACCGCGTGCTGGCGACCCGGTACGGCCTCAAGGCAGCCGACCTCGTCCACGAGGAGCGGTTCGGGCGCATGGCCGCCTTGCACGGTGACACCATCGTCGACGTCTCGCTCCGCGACGCGACAGCCGAGCGGAAGACCGTCCCCGCCGAGTGGTACCAGGTCGCCAGCGCGTTCTTCGGGTAGTGCTGGCGCTCAGTCGATACACCGCGACCCAGGGGCCTGCGAAGCGGCCTTCGGGCTCGATGCGGTACACCCGGCGCGCTTCCGCGTCGAGGTCGTCGTAGAACTGCGACTCATCTGGATACTGCTCGCGCGCGCCCAGCACGCGGTCTGCGACGGCCCCGGTGACGAGCACGTACTCGACCCCGAGGGAGCGGAGCCGGCCGAGGTCGCGGCGTTCGTCGGGCTCGCGCCCGGGCCGGGGTAGCGCAAGCCGTATGGTGCGATAGCCGGTCAGGGGAGGAGTCGACGATTCGGCCGCGATCGTCGCGGCGGGCGGCACGTTTTCCTGGATCCAGGCGAGCGCCGGGAGCCGCGTGTCCGTCTTCGTGAGCTCGCGCACGTCGCGGATCGACCACGTCAGGGGAACTACGAGCAGGAGGAGCGTCACGGGTGCGATCGTGCGCAGCCGGCCGGCGAGAACGCCCAGAACCGGCACGAGTGGAAGCACGTAGCGGTCGAAGTGGGCGTCGAGCGTGAGCAGGTTCAGGAAGTACGGGATGACGAAGGCCGCCAGGATTCGATCGGCGCGCCCGCGCGCCGCCAGCGCGGCGACCAATCCCACGGCAGCCACAACGAGCACCGGCCCCATGCCTTCCCACAGACGGTCGACGAACGCCACCGGGGCAATGTGGTCGTTCTCGAACCCGAGCCAACCCTCCCGGGCGAGCCGCTGGACACGCAGGACATCATCCAGGGCCACGCCGGGATGGACGACGAGATAGGGGCTCGTGGCAAGAAATGCGACAGCGGCGAGCGCGGCGGCGAGCGCGAGGCGCCACCACTGCCGCCAGCCCGCGATAGCGAGCGGAACGAGGAGGAAGGCTCCCGGGTACTTCGCACCCATCGCGAGCCCCGCCGCCACACCCGCGAGCTCCAGGCGGCCGGAGACCATCAGGGCGAGCGAGGCGGCCATGGCCAGAGTGAGGGGCACATCGGTGACGGCGATGTGCGAGTAAGCGACATGCGTCGTCGCAACGGCGACGCATGTCGCGCCGATCGCGCCCGCGACGAGCCCATATGCACGGACGCCGAGCCACCAGGTCGCAGCGACCGACGCCAGCCCCAGGGCAACGACAACGAGCCTGGCGTCGAGGTACGAGGGCTCCCTTTGCCACGTCTGGAAAGGGGCCAGGACGTAGAGGACGAGCGTCGGGTAGTCGAACCAGCCCGGATCAGGGCCTGCGCCGTGCACCATCCGCCAGGCCCGCGGAACGATGCTCTGCTCGTCGGGGTTCAGCAGAGGGAACGGCAGCCCGTACTGGATCCCGACGAGGCGGAGAACACCAGCTAGACCGAGGATCGCCAGCAGAGCCGCCTTGGGGCCGCCCCACCTGCTCTCCCTGCCCCTATGTGATCGGTTTTCTACTAGGGGATTGCGAAGCAATCGCCTTAGACCTCGGGGGGTGAGCCCCCGACGAGGGCGGCCACGTCGCCAGGGGGAACGATGACCGCATCGATCCCGGCGCGCTCCAATGCGACGACCTGCTCCCGGGAGTCGATGGCGACCTGGGCGATCGCCAGCTTGCCGGCGGGAACATCCGGAAGGAGGTCGAGGACGTGCCCGATCGGGTCGTCGGTCTCGTCGGAGCCTCGCTCCGAGAGCAGGAAGATCTCGGGGTCGAGACGCTCGAGGGCAAGCTCCAGCTCTCCCTCGTGCCTCACGTCGATCACGCACTCGAGACCGAGCTGCTCCGCCTCGGCGTGCAGTCTGGCCAGGGCGTCACCGTCGTCGCCGTAGTGCTCCACGGCGAGCAGGCACGCATCGGCTTCCGCCCGGTGGGCGCCGTCCAGCGAACCCTCTTCTCCCCACAGGACGGGGAGCGACGTTGCAGCGCGAACGTCATCGAGCGGCGCATGCAGAACGATTCCCTCGGCTCCCTGCGCCTCGGCGGCTCGAGCTTCGTCGATGGTCCGAACCGGGACGAGCACCGAGATCCCATCACCCTCAGAGATCGCCTGGCTGAGCGCTCGCGCTCTCATCGGTCAGAAGATGCTATCGCCCGCTGGCTTCCGGTGGAACCGGCTACCTTGGTCCGATGCGGCGTCTGTCGACCTGCGCGCTCCTGCCGCTTCTCCTGGCGACTGCGTGGAGCGGGGCCGGGGCGGCGGCGACGATCACCGGCACGCAGGGCGCGGACCGCCTGAACGGCGGCTCCCGCGCTGACGAGATCTACGGACTCGCAGGCAACGACCGGTTGAGCGGGAACGCCGGCGACGACCTCATCCACGCCGGCTCGGGACGCGACTCGGTGTCCGGAGGGCTC
Source organism: Actinomycetota bacterium (assembly GCA_013812265.1). Taxonomy (GTDB): domain Bacteria; phylum Actinomycetota; class Thermoleophilia; order Gaiellales; family Gaiellaceae; genus JACCTQ01. The sequence continues at coordinate 3,114 of JACCTQ010000370.1, read as the reverse complement.
GGAGACGACCGGCTGGCCGTCCAGGCGGATGCCGCGCCCGACCGCGTGGCCTGCGGCCCGGGACGCGATATCGTCAACGCGGAGGCCATCGACCGCGTGGCCGCCGACTGCGAGGTCGTGAGCGTGCAGCTCGGCCGCGATCCGTACCGGAACCGGAACAGCCAGCACGAGACGCAGGTCGAACCGGACAGCTTCTCGTTCGAACGGACGATCGTCACGGCCTTTCAGAGCGGTCGCTTCCTCGGCGGAGGTGCATCCGGCATCGGGTTCGCGACCTCCTCGGATGGTGGCCGGACGTGGCGCTCGGGCTTCCTGCCGGGTCTGACCCTCTTCACGTCGCCGTCAGGCATCCACGACGTCGTCAGCGACCCCGCCGTCGCCTACGACGCCGCCCACGGCGTGTGGCTGATCGCGTCCCTGGGTGTGTCAGAGAACCTCACCGAGCTACTGGTGAGTCGCTCGGCGGACGGAGTGAATTGGAGCTTGCCGGTGACCGCGGCCCGCACGGTGGGTGGAGACCTCGCCTACGACAAGGAATGGATCGCGTGCGACAGCTGGCCGGCCAGCCGGTTCTTCGGCCGCTGCTACTTGTCCTATACGGATGTACGCGGGGAGCGACTCGCCACGCAGACATCCACCGACGGCGGTCTCAGATGGTCGACGGCCGCGAGCCCTCTCGCCCCGGGGTCGCAGCCGCATGAAGTATCCGGTGCCCAGCCGGTCGTGCGACCGGACGGCACGCTCGTCGTCGTCCACGTGAACAGGAGCGGGATCGCAGCCTCGCGCTCGACCGACGGCGGCGCGACGTTTTCCGGCTCCGTGACGGTGACTCCGCTGACCGCAGCGCGTGTCACCGAGTTCCGGGCCCCGGCGCTCCCTTCCGTCGAGGTCGACGCCAGCGGGACGCTCTACGCGAGCTGGCACACGTGCCGCTTCCGACCTACGTGCACTTTCAACGACCTTGCGTTCACGTCGTCACCGGACGGGGCATCCTGGGCTCCACCGACCCGCGTCCCGCTCGGCGGCACCAGCTCGACCGTTGGCCGGATCATCCCTGGCCTGGGAGTCGATCCGACCACCTCGGGAGCGCGCGCCCGCCTGGCCCTCGCCTACCACTCGCACGCCGGCTCCAGGTTCGACGTGCAGCTGGTCTCCTCGACAGACGGGGGAGCCACGTGGAGCCGGCCGCAGCGTCTCACCGCTCGCTCGATGGAGCTTTCCTGGATCGCCGACACCCGGAGCGGCCGGATGCTCGGCGACTACATCTCGACGTCGTTCTCCACCGGCCGGCCGGTGCCGGTGTTCTCCCTGGCATCGCCGCGGACCGCAACGACGTTCAAACAGGCGATCTTCGCGACGACCCCGCGCAGGTAGGCCGCCTGATCAGAACCTGTCTCAGAGTGGCGCTTCGCCGTCGGCGTAGCTACGCGGCGTGAGGCAAGGACGCCGGGTGATTCACACGCCGATCGGGTGCCAGACGGTCTTGAGCTCCAGAAAAGCCGCGATCTCCCACGGGCTCTGGTCGTCCACGGCCCCACGGGAGACGCGCTTCACGTTCTCTGCAGCCAAGCGTTCGAGCTCCGCGATCTCGCCGTCCGCGCCGGTCAGATCTAGTGCGTTCACGTCCATGTGACCCGCGAGCCACGGAGATAGCTCGTTCCGAAAGCCGGTGAGGATGTTCACGACACCCCCCGGAACGTCCGATGTGGCGAGCACCTCGGCAAGCTCGATGGCGGCGAGCGGCGATTTTTCGCCTGCGACGAGCACAACCGTGTTTCCCCCCACGACGGCTGGCGCCAGGCGAGACACGAGGCCGGCGAGCGAAGGCTCCTCGGGCGCCAGGATGCCGACCACCCCAGTCGGCTCGGGCACGGTGAAGTTGAAGTAGGGGCCGGCTACGGGATTCGCCGAGCCGAGCAGCTGCACGAGCTTGTCGGCCCAGCCTGCGTACCAGACGAGCCGGTCGATCGAGCGCTCGACCTCCTTTCGGCCCGAGCAGAGCTCGCCGAACTCCGCATCCCGAGCCTCCATCATCTCCGCGATCCGGTAGATCACCTGGCCCCGGTTGTAGGCCGTCATTGCCGCCCACTTCGGCTGAGCCGACCGGGCAGCGCGGACCGCGTCCCGGAGGTCCTTGCGGGAGGCGCGCGCGACGTTCTGACCATCCGCGATGTAGGTGCGCCCGGATTCGGAGCGGGGGAACGCCCCGCCGATATACAGCTTGTAGGTCTTGCGAACGGGGAGCCGGCTCAAGAGCTTCCTCTGCGCAGCCGCGAAGCCGCCTCGGGAGAATTTGGCACCAACTCGGCGCAAAGCGTGCGCATCGCGCGTGCATTTCCGCGGTACGGTCGGCCGTGGGTGGCGGGTGGATAGGTCCCCACCCGGGTGGGGGTGTGGGTTGTCGCGGTCACTCGAAGGTCAGGTAGGGCTCCAGGCCGTGCAGGCCACCTTCGCGGCCGAAGCCCGACTCCTTGTAGCCGCCGAAGGGCGAAGCCGGATCGAAACGGTTGAACGTGTTGGCCCACACCACGCCTGCCCTGAGCCGACTTGCCACCGAGAGGATGCGCGAGCCCTTCTCCGTCCACACGCCGGCCGATAGACCGTAGGGGGTGTTGTTGGCCTTCTCGACGGCCTCGTCCGGCGTCCGAAAGGTCAGAACGGAGAGCACGGGCCCGAAGATCTCCTCCTGCGCGATGCGGTAGCTCTGCGCGACGTCGGTGAAGATCGTCGGGGCGAACCAATACCCGCGCTCGGGCAGTCGGCAGGGCGGCTGGTAGATCTGCGCGCCTTCCTCCTCGCCGGAGGCGACGAGCTCCTTGATCTGATCCAGCTGCTGCTTCGAGTTGATCGCGCCGATGTCCGTGTTCTTGTCGAGGGGATCCCCGACCCGAAGCGTCGTCAAGCGCTTCTTCAGCTTCTCGATGAGCGGCTCGGAGATCGATTCCTGGACGAGCAGGCGCGACCCGGCACAGCACACGTGCCCCTGGTTGAAGTAGATCCCGTTGATGATCCCCTCGATCGCCTGGTCGAGCGCCGCGTCGTCGAAGATGATGTTGGCGGCCTTGCCCCCGAGCTCCAGCGTCAGTCGCTTGTCCGTGCCGGCGAGCTCCCGCT
>JACCTQ010000369.1 GCA_013812265.1 Actinomycetota bacterium | reverse complement strand
GAACTGCTGAAAGACGATTCCGATCCGCTGGCGCAGCGCGGGAAGATTCACGCCCTTCTTGGTTATCTCCTCGCCTTCGAAGAAGATGCGCCCCCGCTGGATGGGCTCGAGCAGGTTCACGCAGCGGAGAAGCGTGCTCTTGCCGCTCCCACTGGGACCGATCACGACGAGCACCTCGCCGGTGGCGACGCTCAGGTCGATGCCGTTCAGAACGAGGTTGTCGCCGAAGCTCTTGTGAACGTCTTCCAGACGAACAACGGGCTCCTCGGTTGCTACCCCGTCGGCCGCAGCGCGCGCGGCAACGCTCTCGCGGGTCGAGCTCGTAGTCACGACCGCCGTCCGAGGTCGCTCCGGCGCGTGCCGAAGTGGTTTCTCGAGCCATAGCTCTGGTGGAAATCCGCAACCATCCAGGCCTTTTCGTTCGCTTCCCCAACCAACGTTTGAACAGGATACCGCGCTCCGTGCGACGGGGGCGAGGCGCAGGCGACAGCCCGCTCGGGGGCGAGCCGTCGCACGAACCAGAGGGAAGGTCGGTCTAGCTTCCGCCGACGCGACAGGGCGCGCCGGCACACGTGCGCAGCCTCGCCAGCCTCCCGGCAAGCTGCTGGCGCACCGAGACGAGAGCCGGATCCGCGTGGCGGCTCGTGAGCTGCTCCCGATCCGCCTGCAGGTCGTAGAGCTCCCGGTCGCCGTTTCCGTACTCGGCGTAGACGTAGCCGTGGGTGCGAATCGCCGTGTAGCGGTTCCCACCCATCCTCCCGCCGCCGCCGGTCTCGAGCAGGATGTCACGCTTCAGGTTCGTGGTCGGCTTCTTGCCGAACACCTGCAGCGCACGCCCGTCCATGACGCGTCCCGGCTTCGCCTTCGCCGCTGCCACGATCGTCGGCGCCAAGTCGATGTTCGCGACGAGATCACGAGCGTGCTTGGCCTTGCCGAACCCAGGCCCCCGGATCACGAGCGGTACGCGGATAGAAGGCTCGTACACCACGACCTTGCCGGAGGGAATGCGGTGCTCGCCGTGCATGAAGCCGTTGTCCGCGGTGAAGATGAACAGGGTGTTCGACAGCTCACCCGACTGCCTCAGGGCTGCGACGATGGCTGCGATTCCCTCGTCGATCGCGAGAATCGACTCCAAGCGCTGCTGGTAGTTCTCCTCGATGCCGGCAATCTGGGCGGGTCCCAGCAGCCGACGGCTTCTCACCACGGCCGGCTTGTCGGAGACGTCTGCCTCGTTGAAGGAGCCCGGCCGGGGCAGCGCCTCGGACTCGAACTTGTTCTGATGTCGCGGCGCAGGCTCCGGGGTCGCCTGGTTCGGGGGATCCTGCGGCGTGCGCGGGCCACCGCTGTGCGGTGCCAGGTAGGCGACGGAAAGGAAGAACGGCTGGGCAAGACGGGCGCGGCTGCGGATGATGTCGACCGCCTTGCGGGTGTAGACGTCCGCCTGGTACTGCGCCGGATCCGTCCCGTAGGTCACGAGCTTGCCGTTCTCGTTCAACGTGTAGTCGTAGAAGCGATACGTCGTCGGATCCACCGACCCTTGCCAGTTCGTCCATCCGGCCGGGATCTCGGTGGGGCTGCTGCCGCGGTTTCCGTAGCCGTTCAGGTACTTTCCGATGTGCGCGGTGTAGTAGCCCGCTCGCCTCAGCCATACAGGCAGCGTGTTGGCGTGGTTCAGCTTGGAGTAGCCGCCCTCAGGAGGCGAGTTGCCCATGACGCCGTGGTTGTGCGCGTACTGCCCCGTCAGGAACGTGGCCCTCGAAGGACAGCAGAGCGAGTAGGAGACGAAGCTGTTGTCGAACGTCGTCCCCTGAGAGGCTACGAGCCGGTTCAGATTCGCCATCACTCGGGCTGAGTCGGCCGTCTGGTCGTCACTCATGACGACGACGATGTTCGGCCGCGGCTTCGGCTTCGCCTGCGCCTCGCCAGTGGAGAGCGCAGCCTGATCGTGCGTGCTTCCAGCGAGCGCGGCGGCGAGGGCGAGCAGCACAACGGCCGCAACGCCCCCGAGTCGCTTTCCGTTTCTGCCTGTCATCGTTCCTCCTGGTTCAGTCGCCACTAGAAAGAGAAGCCCGATTCGCACTAGGCCATCGTGCCCATGGCATTTGAAGACCGCGTAGACCGGTGTGGACGGGATGTAAATTCGCGCGCGGTCAGTCGCGGGCGGTTTCCGGCCGAACGATCGGAAGCCCGCTCGCCACCAGCCGCTTCCCATCGTGCTCGTAGACAACGTCGATCGCGTCGTTCTGACGGTACGTCCCGGCTACGCCGAGGAGCAGCGAGAGCCAGCGCCAGAAACCGAGGCGACCTTCCCGCGCCAGGGTGCGCTCGAATACGAGTCTCGATCCCTGCAGGCGATAGTCGCGACCGAGCTCCTGCGCCACGCCGTTCACGAACACCTGGAGTGGGCGACCGATCTGCTGCGGCAACTCGACGAACGAGCGCTCAGACATGCGACAGCCGCCTCGAAGTAGGCATCCGG
>JACCTQ010000357.1 GCA_013812265.1 Actinomycetota bacterium | reverse complement strand
AGCCACTCTGCGTCCCGAGGTACACACCGGCCGGGTCGAGCCGGTCGTAGCTCAGGCCCTCGCGCAGGACGGCGAGCCAGGCCGGATCCGGAAGCCCGTCCGAGACCAGCGCCCATGTCGCACCGCCGTCCTGCGTCCGGTAGACGCCCAGACGCCCGTCCGAGGTGACTCGGTTCTCCGCTCCTTCCTCGGGAACCACGTACGCCACGTCCGGGTCGCGCGGGGCGAGTGCGAGAGCGAAGCCGAAGTCGCTCGGCAGGCCGTTACCGTCGAGGCGCTCCCAGCTCTCGCCGCGGTCGTCGGAACGGTAGACGCCGCAGTGATTCTGCTGCCAGAGCCGCTCGGGCCGCTCGGGGTGCAGGAGAACCTTGTGGACGCACTGCCCGAGCTCGGGATACGGGTGCGGCAGGAAATCTGCGGCCGTCCCCCTGTTCGCGGGCGACCAGGTCGTGCCGCCGTCCTCGGAGCGAAAGACGCCCGCGGCGGAGATCCCGACGTACATGGTTTGCGGCTCCGTGGGGTGGACCTGGATGGAATGGCAGCACATCCCACCCGCGCCCGGCTGCCACCGGTCGCGCGTCGGATGCTCGACGATTCCGGCGTTCGGCTCCCAGGTCGTGCCGCTGTCGTCGGAGCGAAAGAGCACGCCCGGGGCTCCTCCGAGCCAAAGAGTGCCGGGCTGGGACTCGTGCCCGGGCTCGACGTGCCACGTACGTTCCAGCGTGATTCCACTGTCTTCCGGAAGTCCCAGTGTTTCCGCACGCTCCCAGTTGCGACCGGAATCCCGGGAGCGGTGCACCGTGGCCCCGTAGGAGAAGTGGTTCGTCGCTGCGTAGAGGATGCCGTCGCGCGGGTCGGTGACGGCGTGGAAGACCTCCCAGCCTGGAAGAATTGGTCCCTCCAGAGACCAGTCCCTCCGGGCTTCGTCGCTCGTCAGAGCGAACAGGCCCTTTCGGGTGCCGACGAGTACCGCCACGCTCATCGGGAAGACCGTATCGCGCCGGAACGTTTCGTACAAAGGGGAACCATGACGACACTCAGCGACGAGCAGGCACAGCTTTTTCTCGGGAAGAACTTCGGCACGGTTGCGACCGTCCGGTCGGATGGCTCTCCGCACCTCACCGTCTTGTGGCTGGACTGGGACGGCCAGAACGTCGTGCTCAACACGGCGTACGGGCGCGCCAAGCCCAGGCATCTCCAACGCGATCCGCGGGTGACGGTCACGGTGTTCCCGCCGGAGGATCCGTACCGTTACGTCTCGGTGAGCGGAACGGCTGAGCTGATCGACGAAGGCGCCGCCGAGCACATCCACAAGCTCGGGAAGAAGTATCGCGGCTGGGACGAGTATCCGCTCGAGCCCGGGGAGCGGCGCGTGATCATCAAGGTGCATGCCGAGCGCATCGACGCCCACGGTTTCAGCCGGTGAGGGTGACGGTCTGCGACGTCGGGCCGCGCGACGGCCTGCAGAACGAGCCGGAGACGCTGCCCGTCGCCGTGCGGGCGGAGCTCGTAAATCGACTGGCCGCTGCCGGCCTGCCACGGGTCGAGGCTGCGAGCTTCGTGAATCCGGCGCGCGTGCCGCAGATGGCCGGAGCCGAGGAGGTCGTCGACGCGGTTGACCGGCGCGAAGGAACGGTGTACGCGGGCCTCGTGCTGAACGAGCGCGGCTATGACCGGCTGCGGGCGACCGGCCTCGGCCAGGTGAATTTCGCGTTTGGCGCGAGCGAGAGCTTCAACCAGCGGAACGCGAACGCCTCGGTGGAAGAGGGCCTGGCGACCGCGCACCGAATCGTGTCACGCGCGCGCGCGGACGGGATCCGGACGAGCGTGACCGTCAGCGTCGCGTTCGGCTGCCCGTTCGAGGGACCGGTGGATCCCGCACGCGTGGCCGACCTCGCCGAGCGGGTCGCGGAGTCCGGCGCGGAGGAGTTGATGCTTGCGGACACGATCGGGGTCGGAACGCCGACCCAGGTCCGCCGGCTCGTCGAGCGCGTGTCGATCCTCGGCAAGCCCGTCGGCGTGCATCTTCACAACACGCGGAACACGGGTTTCGCGAACGCGTACGCGGCTCTCGAGGGCGGCGCGTCGGTGCTCGACGCCTCGGTGGGCGGGCTGGGAGGCTGCCCGTTCGCCCCGGATGCGACCGGGAACATCGCCACCGAGGACCTCCTCTACCTCCTGGGCGGGGAGGGCGTGGACACGGGCATCGACCTCGGTGCGATCGTCGAGACCGCCGATTGGCTGGAGACGGTCCTCGGGCGCGCGCTGTCGGGCCAGGTCTATCGGGCAGGGGGGTTCCCACCCGAGCGGCGGGGATGCTTGTAGGAGCTTCACCGATGCCGGCAAGTTCAACCTCCTCGGCACTGGTACATCTCTGGCGGGCATTCCCGTCGCCGAGAGCGCAGCGGTCACCTGCACGATCACGAAACGCGCGGGCGGCGGCGCGCGGGCCGTGCCTACGAACGTTCTCGGCCACGCGTTCCGGCGCGTCTGTGCTGCTCGAGTGGGTGACGGCGTCCGAGGCGGACGTACGCGGGTTCACCGGCCGCCGACGGGTGTACGCACTCCGCGCTACTGGCTCGAGTCGTTGAGCGTCAACGGAACGCGCACGTGGCTCGGTCGGGCTCGGCCGCCGACGAAGGCCTGAGGCAAGCGCGCAGCTGAGCTGCGCAGAGCGGGGCGAAGAGCGGCTCAGCGCCGCTCTTCCCCCGTAGCCCCGAGTGCGACCCGTACCGTGTCGGCGTGTTCGAGTCGCTCGTGAACCTCGTTTCGGGCTCCCCCTGGACGTACGCGGCCGTCCTCGCCATCGCTGCTCTCGACGCCGTCTTTCCGATCGTTCCGAGTGAGACCGCGGTCATCACCGCGGGTGTCATCGCCGCCGGCGGAGATCTCATACTCCCTCTCGTCATCGGCGCCGCCGGAGCGGGTGCTCTGCTCGGTGACAACGCGTCGTATCTCCTCGGTCATCTGCTCGGCAGGCGTCGCGCAAGAGGGATCTTTCGGGGAGACCGCGGCCGTCGCAGCCTACGGTGGGCAGAGCGGACGCTCGACAGGCGGGGAGGGCTGCTGATCGTGGTCGCCCGGTTCATCCCCGGAGGACGGACGGCGACCACCTTCACGGCGGGCATCGTGGGGTATCCATGGCGTGCCCGTTTTTTCCCGTTCGCGCTCATCGGCGCCGCGTTCTGGGCGGCTTATTCGGGTCTGCTCGGCTACTTCGGCGGGAGGAGGTTCGAGCACAGTCCGTGGCTGGGGCTGCTCGTCGCCCTCGCCATCGCGGCCGGGATCGCCGTCCTGGTGGAGGCGCTCCGGTTCGTGCGCAATCGTCGCCGCCCGAGCGAGGCATAGTTCGGGCGTGGGTGGGATCCCGGTCACGGGTGTCAGCGAGCTGGTTCTCGAGGTCGTCGACCTAGACGTCGCGGAAAGGTTCTATGCGGAGGTGCTGGGGCTCCCTGTCGTCGAGCGCTGGGAGCAGCGGGAAGCGATCTGGCTCATGGCCGGCGAGCGGACGCGCATCGGGCTGTGGCGTCCACAGGTCGGCCTCGCCCGCGGCCGCGGCGGCGTGCACGTCCACTACGCGCTCCACCTGGAAGACGAGGCCTACGACGCTGCCGTCAACCGCTTGCGCGAGCACGGATACGACCCGCACGAGGAGCAGTTCGGAAGCTACGAGAAGAGCCGGGCTGCGTACGTCACCGATCCCGACGGCAACGTCGTCGAGCTGTGGACGTGGGACGTCTCGCACCATCTGCGTGGGAGTACGCAGGAATCGTGACGAATCGCCTCGCTGGCGAGACCAGCCCCTACCTGCTGCAGCACGCCGACAATCCCGTCGACTGGTACCCATGGGGACCGGAGGCCCTCGAGCGGGCCCGTAGCGAGGATCGTCCCATCCTGCTCTCGATCGGCTATGCAGCCTGCCACTGGTGCCACGTGATGGAGCACGAGTCCTTCGAGGACGAAGGCACGGCGGCGCTGATGAACGCGCTCTTCGTGAATGTCAAGGTCGACCGCGAAGAGAGGCCCGATCTCGATTCCGTGTACATGGACGCCGTCGTCACGCTGACCGGGCAAGGCGGCTGGCCGATGACGGTGTTCCTCACGCCCGAAGGCGAGCCGTTCCACGGTGGCACGTACTACCCGCCGGAGCCACGGCACGGCCTGCCGAGCTTCCGCCAGGTGCTCGCGGCCGTCGCGGAGGCCTACCGGGAGCGCCGACCAGACGTCGCGCGCTCGGCGACGGCGCTCGTGGACGCCATCCAGCGCTCGAGCGAGCTGGCGCCTTCGCAGGAGCCCCTCACGGACTCGCTCCTGTCGCAAGCCGCGCGCGACCTCCGATCTCAGTTCGATCCCGTCTGCGGCGGCTTCGGGCGCGCGCCGAAGTTCCCGCCGGCCTCCACGCTGGAGTTCCTCCTGCGCAGGCATCGGCGCTCGGGCGACGACGAGATGCTGGCGATGGTCAGGACCACGCTCGACGCCATGGCTGCCGGGGGCATGTACGACCTTCTGGGCGGAGGCTTTCACCGTTACTCGGTCGACGAGCGCTGGCTCGTTCCACACTTCGAGAAGATGCTCTACGACAACGCGCTGCTCGCGCCGGCATACCTCCACGCCTGGGTCGTCACGGGCACCGAGCGCTACAGGACGATCGCCGAGGAGACGCTCGGCTACATGCTGCGCGAGCTGCGGCTCGCCGAGGGGTGCTTCGCCTCCGCTCAGGATGCCGATACGGACGGGGTCGAAGGGCTCACGTTCACCTGGACGCCGGAGGAGCTGGCCGAGGTGCTCGGAAGAGACCGGCCAGAGCTGCTGGAGCCTTTCGAGCACGGCCGCAGCATCCTGCGCGGTGACCTCGAGCCGGCCGAGCGACACGCGCTGCTCGAGACGCGCGAGCGCCGTCCCAAGCCTCTGCGTGACGACAAGGCGATCACGTCGTGGAACGGGCTCGCCCTCGCCGCGCTGGCCGAGTCGGGACGCCGGCTCCAGCGGCTCGACCTCGTCGAGGCGGCACAGGCACTTGCCGAGTTCCTCCTCGGGGCGCTATCCGACGCCGAGGGGCGTCTCTACCGCACCTACAGGCTGGGACAGGCGAAGAACACGGGGTATCTGGAGGACTACGCCGACGTTGCCAACGGGCTCTACGAGCTGCATCTGGCGACCGGAAGCCTCCGCTGGCTGCAGGAGTGCCGCCGCCTCGCTCTGCTGGCCGTGGAGCTGTTCGCCGACGAGGAGCGCGGTGGCTTCTTCCTGTCGCCGGCCCACGGCGAGCGGTTGGTCGCGCGCAAGAAGGCCTTCGACGACCACCCGACTCCCTCCGGGAACTCGATGCTCGCGAGCGTGCTGCTGCGACTTGCGCGCATCTACGGCGACGACGAGCTCGAGCGCCGCGGAGTGGGCGTCTTGCGCCTCGTCCGCGAGGGGCTGTCGCGGGCGCCATCGGCGTTCGGCCACGCGCTGTGCGCGCTTGACCTGCACCTCTCGCCGCCGCGCGAGATCGCCGTCGTGGGGCCGCGGGGCGATTCGCGCACGGGAGCGCTTGCTCGGGGGGCGCTGGCGCCGTTCGATCCGAATGCGGTGGCCGCTTTCTCCACGGGGCAGTCGGACGCGGGCGCCCAGGACGTGCCGCTCTTAGCGGGCAAGGATCTCGTGCACGGACAGCCGGCCGTCTACATCTGCGAGCGCTTCCAATGCCGCGCGCCCGTCACGAGACCCGAGAACCTGGCGCGCCTCTCGCGGCCACCTGACAAGAGCCGCGTCGCGTGCACCGGTCCGGAGACCGGGTCGAACTAGAATCGGTCGGTCGAACGTTCCCGGGCAACGAGCGCGACGGCCTCGGCTCGGCTCCGAACGTCGAGCTTCGAGAGCACGCGCTGAATGTGCGTCGCGACAGTCTTCGGGCTGATGACGAGCTTGACTGCGATCTCGGCCTGGTTGTTGCCAGCGACCAGAAGGTCGAGGATCTCGCGCTCGCGCGGCGTCAACCCGAACCCTTCGATCGAGGTCGAGGTTCTGTGGCTGCCGTTGCCCCCGTTGGAGGCACGTGCCGCGCCCGCTCGCGCCTCCACGGCGCGTGACTCCAATCCACGTACACGCGCGACGAGCTCGTCCGGATCGAACGGTTTCACGAGGTAGTCGTCGGCCCCGATCAGGAGGCCGCCCACGCGATCGAACGCCTCGATCCGCGTGCCCGTGACAAAGATGACTCCGATCTGGTCGGCGTACCGCTCTTTGAGCTCCCTGCAGAGCGCGTACCCGTTCATTCCGGGGATGTCGATGTCGAGCACCGCCACGGTGGGAGCGGCGCCCTCCAGATGACCGAGCGCTTCGGTGCCAGAGGTGGCCTCACGCACTTCGTAGCCTGCACGTTCGAGCACCTCGACCAGCAAGGCCCGCAGGCCGAGGTCGTCCTCGACGACGAGGATGGGGCGCTTTCGAGATTTCGCAATACAGGAATCCTACTCCGACCAGCGGGTTTCTTCAATACGGGACTACTGCGAACGCAGTACTGCGGCCTACAGCCAAGATCGGTCCGATGCCTCTATCCACATCCTTTCCACACCCCTAGGCTTGGTCTGTTGCCCTGCGGTGGGCGGCGGCTCTGCGGCCAACTAGAAGGAGATGCGGTATATGAGATCGTCCCCACACACGTCAGGCGCGCCTTTGAGCACGTCCCTCGAACCTGCGGTCCGAGGAAGGGCGCGGCCACACGCCGGTCGTGTGCTCGCTCTGGCGCTCTCACTTGCGGCGCTCCTGGTAACCCTTGTTGTGACGTCTACGGCAGCGGCCGCTCCGACTCTCACCACCGACAAGGCCGACTACGCGCCCGGGGAGGTCGTGCAAGTCTCGGGCAGCTGGTTCGCACCCAATACGAAGTACTCGATCCCGATCAAGCGCCCGGACGGCAGCATCGTGCTGATCGATCCCGTAACTCACCTCATCATTCCGCCGAACCCCAACTGGGGCTTCGCGACGTCTGACGGTGCGGGCAACCTCAGGTACGCCTACCAGCTGGACGGCATCGACGGCCTCTACGAGGCGCGTGCGTACTCATCGACATGGGCCGGCAACTGGAGCGTGACACCGGTCGCGGCGGTGACGTTCACCGACGCGGTGCCGAAGAACACCATCTGCCACTCTACGGGCTCGGCAACGAACCCCTACTCGCGGATTGTCACGGCCGGCATTGCCGGCCACGAAGATCACACAAAGGACATAGTCTTCACCGGGCAGGAAACCTCGTGCCCGAGCCGCTTCACGCTCAACAAGGTCTGCGCCATGTCTCCCGGCGACACGCTGCCTGCGAACCAGCAGTTCACATTCACTATCCCGGCGTACAACGGGCAGACGACGAGGACCCTGGCCTGCGGGACGTCGGACGAGCTCGCAATCGGCGTTGGCCCCAACAAGACGATCACAGAGACCGCGGGCAATCTCGGCACCGATCTGAGTAACTACACGACGACGAGCTCCTGCACGATCACGACATCCACTGGGTCGACCACGGTCACGGGCAACACGTCCATCACGTTCAACGTGCCGTATTACGACAGCAAGAACGAGGTCGGCGCCGCGGTCGAGTGCACCTTTACGAACACGAAGAAGCCGCCGAACGCGACGGTAGCCGTAACGAAATCCTGCCCGAACAACGCGAACGCCACGACCGACCGCTTCCAGGTCAAGCTCGGCGCGAACAACGTCGGCGACCCGCTCGCGTGCGGAGGCTCGCTGAACGTCACGGTCCCGGCCAACACGAACTACACGATCACGGAGGCCGCGGCAGGAACGACGGATTTCTCTAACTATGAGACGCCGCAGTACAGCGCCGGCTGCTCGAGCACCACCGGCGGCCTCGCGGGAGGCGGTAGCGCCACCTGCACGATCACCAACACGCTCAAGGCCAACCCGGTCGTGACCGTGACCAAGGCCTGCCCGGATGGCCCCGACGCCGACACCGACCGCTTCCAGGTGAAGCTCGGCACCGTCAACCAGGGCGACCCGA
>JACCTQ010000355.1 GCA_013812265.1 Actinomycetota bacterium | reverse complement strand
CGCGAGAAACTGCGCCAGGCGAGGACGCAGGGAGCGCCACTATGCGGGCATATTGGCGCGACCGAGGACGCTGCATGGCGGAGTTTGGCGCCCGTCAGGCGCCCTGGTCGACTTTCTGGACAGGCCCTTAATTGGACTCGGTCGGACCGGCCTCGGTCTCCGCCCCCCAGGGGCTGAGGCGAGGGCGCTCGCGAAGCTCGGTCGCAGCTAGCCGGACAGCTAGGGGCGAACCCCGAGTCCGAGCTCCCTGCCTACGACGTCGAAATGACGCCGGTCCAGCGTCAGGATCCGGCGATCGTTGCGCTCGGCGCACGAAGCAGCGTAGGCGTCCACGAGCCCCTACCATACGCCATATATGGCGCAGTTCAGCCGCGCGGGCTTCCGTTGCGCGAGGCGATCTCCCGGCGCTGCCGCTCGAGGTGAATCCTCGCGAGCGCCCGGGCGAGCAGCCGGGTGACGAGGGCGAGTCGCCGGCGCTCCGAGGGAATCTCCAGGAGCTCCTGCTTCGCCTCCGGGCCGAAGTCGACCCGCGCCGCCAGCGCGAACGAGAGCAGCGTGTCTTCGTCGGGCTCATCCACATCGGAGCCCACGAGGCCCCTCAGCTCATGAAAGCGCGCGAGAGCGCGCTCTCTGTCTTCGCCCGAGGCAGGTTCGGCCTCCTCCTCGAACGGATCCACCCGGGCCGTATGGAACGAACGGCCCTCGGTGAGCTCGAGCAGACGGAAGCGCTCCCCTCCCTCGACCACGACGTTGAGCCGTCCGTCCTCGAACCGTTCCAGCACCTCGACGATCTTTGCTCTCGTGCCGACGGAACGAAGGCCCGCGTCGTCGGCCAGCACCACGCCGAACGCTCGCTCCTCGGCCAGGCATTCGCCGATCAGCTCCCTGTACCGCGGCTCGAAGATGTGCAGCGGGATCCGCTGACTCGGCAGGAGCACGATACCCAGCGGAAAAAGTCCGAGCTCGCTCAGCTCGTCGTGCGTGCCGACGACACGATCACGCCCTCCCACGGCCCGAGCGAAAGTCGATCGCCGACGCGCTCGCCGTTCCGCGCGCGCTCGGTGCCCATCCGAATCTCTCCCGCGATCCCCTCCAGTGCGGCCGTCTGCTCCGAGAGGTTGACGGCGACCGTGACACTCTCACCCCGCCGCCATGCCCACACCCCGGACGGTGACGGCAACGAGGCGTACGACGCCTCGCGAAGGTCGGGCAGCTCACGCCTGAGCGCGATCAGGTCCCTGGAGAGCGACATCAGAGATCTCGCATCGTGCCGCTGCCCTTCGACGTTCCGCGCGGACGCGTCGCCGAGCGGAAGCCAGGGCTCGACATCCGGTTCCGTGAAACCGGCACCCGCCTCTGCGTTCCAGTGCATGGGCGTGCGGCCACCGTCCCGTCCTGCTGGATCGCGTCGCTGCTCGACGCCGACCGCGGTGTCGGGCATCCCGATCTCGTCACCGAAGTACAGGACGGGTGTGCCTCTCAGGGCGAGCAAGGCGAGCAGCGCGGCGCGGGTCTTCTTCTCGTCACCTTTGCAGACCCTGGACGGAAAGCGTCCGATGTCGTGATTCGACAGTGTCCAGGCCGGCCAGCCGATCGCGCCGATGGCCGCCTCCGTCGCCTCGACGATGCCTCTGAGCTCCCCCGCGTCGAGCGGCGCGAGCGCGTACGGGAAGTTGAAGGCCAGATGCAGCTCGTCCTCACCCGTGCCGAAGTACGCCGCGAATCGGGTGATGTCCGGGGCCCAGGTCTCGCCCATCAGGACGCCGTTCGGCGCATAGGGGTCGGACACACGCCGAAACCGGCACAGGACGTCGTGGGCCTCGACCCGGTTCATGTTGTAGACCTGGTGCTGACCGAGACGCCGGACGGCCTCCGGGTCGTCGGGACCCGCCGGTGGGTTGTCCCGCAGCTCGGCGTCCTTGACGATCCCGTGAGCCACGTCGATGCGAAATCCGGCGACGCCGCGGTCGAGCCAGAAGCGCAGGATCTCGTCGAACGCGCCACGCACCTCCTCGTTCCACCAGTTCAGGTCGGGCTGGGAGGACAGGAAGTTGTGCAGGTAGTACTGGCCGGTCTTCGTGTCGAGCTCCCACGCCGGCCCGCCGAAGATGCTCACCCAGTTGTTCGGCGGCGAGCCGTCCTCTCTCGGATCGGCCCAGACGTACCACTCGCGGTGGCGCGCCCGGCGTGAGGTGCGCGCGTCGACGAACCAGTGGTGCCGGTCGCTCGAGTGATTGGGCACGAGGTCGATCAGCACGCGGATGCCGCGTGCGCGCGCCTGCGTGATGAGCTCGTCGAGATCGTGGAGGTCGCCGAGCACGGGCTGGACGTCGCAGTAGTCGGCCACGTCGTAGCCCCAGTCGTCATCGGGCGAGACGGTGATCGGGCTCAGCCAGATGCCGTCCACGCCGAGCCACTGCAAGTGGTCGAGACGGGACGTGATGCCGGGCAGATCCCCGACCCCGTCGGCGTTCGAGTCGGCGAACGAGCGCACATAGATCTGATACAGGACGCCTCCGCGCCACCACCGAGCGGCACCCGTCTGCTCCGCGTCTCCCACGTGCGAAAGCAAACCAGACGTCAAGCCGCTTTGCCGTCCTATCCTACGCACGCATGATCGAGCGCCGGGATCCTCGATTTGCCCTCGATCGTCTCGGGATCGTCATGGAGCCCGACCCGGAGCTCGAGACGGAGGCGTGGGGCGTCCTGAACCCCGCCGCGGCGAGAGACCGCAAGGGCGATCTCTACCTGTTCCCTCGACTCGTGGCCGATGGGAACTACTCGCGGATCGGCAAGGCCCGGGTCGTCTTTCGCGACACCAACCCTGTCGGAGTGGAGCGTCAGGGGATCGCGCTCGAGCCGGAGGAGAGCTGGGAGCGAAACGTCCGCAGCGCAGGCACCGAGGATCCGCGCATCACCTTTCTCCCCGATCTGGACCGCTATCTACTCACGTACACCGCGTACGGTCCGCTCGGACCCAGGATCGCGCTCGCGGTGTCAGCCGATCTGGAGCAGTGGGAGCGCCTTGGACCGGCCTCGTTCGCGTACGACCCGCGGCTGCGAGCCGATCTGAACCTCTACCCGAACAAAGACGCGGTGCTCTTTCCGGAGCAGGTGCGCGCCCCGGATGGCACGCCGTCGTTTGCGATGCTCCACCGGCCCATGTGGGATCTGTCCTGGCTCGGTGTACACGCCGGGCTGGTGCTTCCGGCAGGCCTCGATGACGACCGCCCCGGGATCTGGGTCTCGTTTACGAGCGGGAAGGAGGTCGTCCGCGACGTGCGTGCGCTCACGCGCTTCGAGCAGCACCGCCTCGTCGCGCTTCCCGAGCACGCCTGGGAGGCGCTTAAGATCGGCGCCGGCACACCGCCGCTGCGGACACCGGATGGCTGGCTCATCCTCCATCACGGCGTCTCCGGTCGGCTCGTGCCGGGAGAAGACCTGCAGCCGGCTGTCAACTACGCGGCAGGCGCGATGTTGCTCGACCTGGAAGACGTGAGCCGGGTGGTCGCGCGCTCGACTATCCCGTTGCTCAAGCCGGAGACCGAAGAGGAGCGCGAGGGGATCGTGCCGAACGTCGTTTTCCCGACGGCGATCGATGCTCGTGCAGACGGGAGCGCGGACGTCTACTACGGAATGGCGGACTCGCGGATCGGAGCGGCGCGTCTGCGAAGAGTCGCAGAGTGA
>JACCTQ010000319.1 GCA_013812265.1 Actinomycetota bacterium | reverse complement strand
GGAAAGGCGGCGAGGTCGTCCTCGAACCCGTTCGCGGCGTCCGAGAGAGCGGTGATCGCGGCCAGCTCCTCGACGTCCTCCTGCAGCGCGTCGCCCCGGACCCGCGACTGGAGCTCGCGGAAGTATGCGAGCCGTTCCCACAGCGCGTAGATCGCGGCGCCGGCGCTTCGCTGGCGCTTGACGATGGCGAGCGCCTCGAAGAAGGGGTCGAACTCGCCGGAGTCGCGAAGCGCGCCGTAGACCGTGCGGCCGGCACGGCGGAAGCGGCGCAGGTCGAGCGGGTCGGCGCGGAAGAGGGGGGAGGCGAGGACGTCGAGCGCCTGCTCGGCCTGCAGCTCGTCCCAGCGCTCGGGGCCGGCGAGCTCGATCAGCGAGAGCAGGGCGGCGGCGGTGGGGTGGAGCGTCGGGGAGAGCGGGGCGTGGAAGGCGATTCCGTAGCGCCGCAGCGCGTAGGCGAGCCGTGGGCCGATCTCCTTGAGCGAGCGGGTGAGGACGGCGATCTCGCCGAGCTCCACGCCCTCGAGGCGGAGCGCCGCGATCTCGCGCGCGATCCAGTCGGCCTCCTCCGCGGCGTGGCGGAAGGTGCGGCCGGTGAGGGTGGCTTGGCGTCCGCCCGCCGCCTCGAGCGGCTTGTCGCGGTGCGTGTCGACGTTGAAGCGGATGACGTGCTTGGCGAGCTCCACGATCGGCGGCGCGGAGCGGTAGTTCGTGGGCAGGTCGTAGACGGTCGCGCCGGCCCAGCGCTCCTCGAAGCGGAGGGCGTTCTCGATCTCGGCGCCGCGGAAGCCGTAGATGGACTGGTCCTCGTCGGCGACGCAGAAGACGTTGCGACGCTCGCCGGCGAGGAGCTCGAGCAGGACGTCCTGTGCCACGTTCGTGTCCTGGTACTCGTCCACGAGGATGTGGCGGAACTGCTCGGCGTGCGTGCGGCGGAGCTCCTCGTCGCCGCGCAGCAGCGCGATCGTCTCGCGCTGCAGGCCGCCGTAGTCGAGGCTGCCGGTCTCTGCGAGGATCTCCACGTACTTTGCGCGCACGCGCGCGAGGCGGTGGTCGGGGGCGTCGAGGTACTCGTCGCAGAGGGCGGAGAAGTCGAGCGCCTCGGCGACGAGCCCGCTCGAGGGCTGGAGATCGAGGTTGTCCTCGGTGGCGAGCGCCTCGCGCATCGCCTGCTGCCGCTGGGTAGCGGTTGCGATCGTGGGCGGCTCCGGGAGGTGGCGCGAGAGGAACGTGAAGCAGAAGGAGTGGAAGTTCGTTACGTGGAAGCTGGCGTAGCTGCGTCTGAGGCGGTCGGCGAGGCGCTCGCGGAGATCGCTTGCCGCCTTGCGCGAGAAGGTCAGGACGAGGAGCTCGTCGGGGCGCGCGGCCTCCTCGTCGATCAGCCGGACGGCGCGCTCGACGATGACGCCCGTCTTGCCCGATCCGGGCCCGGCGAGGACCAGGGCGGGACCGTCGCCGTGCGCGACTGCGGCCTGCTGGTAGGAGTCGAGCGTCCCCACGTCCTCGGAAATCGCCACGCTGGGTCCGGACTCTTACGCGTGGCGGCGGGCTTGTAAAGAGGCGCCGTCGCGCCTGGGCGTCGCCAACTCGGCTGCCGTCCTAGTGCCGCTCATGATTCGAGGCCGCCAAGGATCCGCGTGCTAGCGATCGTGTAGACATGCTCACGTTCGGCGACGATGTAAACGAGCGCGCGCTCGGGGTTGCCCTCATTTGGGAGCAAGTCGTAGACGATCCGGAAGCGGGGCTTGCCCTTGTAGCCGGGTCGGTCGAAGCGGATCCTCCGCCCTTCCGCAATTGCCTCGGTTCCGACACGCGCGTAGAGCGGCTCGCCTAGCTTTGGATCGTCGGCGAGGACGAGCACCAGCCTGACTGCCTGTTTTTTTAGCTCGCGCAGCGCCGATTCCTCCTCGAGGTCGGCGAAGCGCTTCGGCAGCGGATCGCCGGCCCGGGCGCGTAGATGGTCAACGAGGCGATTGAGGTCGTCGCGCGCCTCGGGCGTGAATTCGGGCCGGCAGCTCAGCGGAGAAGCTCGTCGAAGCCGAATTCGTGCGCCAGCTGCTCGGCAGGAATCGTCTCGCCGGTGTGCTCGGCCTTGCGGCTCCGAAGGGCGAGGATCGAGGCTAGCGTCTCGAGTCTTTCCTCGAGTTCCTCGATGTAGGCGAGCGTTGCCTGGCCGTCCACCTCGGCAACGAGCCAAGCAGAGTGCTCGCGGCCGCGAAGCTCGATCCCGATCGCGCGGTCGAGCAACGTCGATGCGGGCGCATCCACTTCGGAAAGTCCCCTGACGAGCTTGTACAGCCCGCTCCGCGCCTCCTCCGTAGTGATACGTCGCTTCGGTTGCACGTGCCGAGCGAGCGTCTGGCTTCTCTTCGGCGTCACCTACTCTCCTTTCGTCGGCTCGCGAGACCCGTACGGGTACCCGTACAGGAGTCTAGCTGAGATCCCGGGGGCGCGGAGACGGGGCGTGGCGAGAACCTCGCCCGGAACGCTGCCTGGAGCGCCTCACGCACACCGACGTTTGTACGGTAATTTGTACAATAGATTCCGTGGCGAAAATCGTGCCCCTCTCAGAGGCCCGCGCTCATCTGAGTGAGCTGCTCGACGACGTGGAGGACCGCCACGAGCACGTTGTCATCTCGCGGCGTGGCCGTCCGGTCGCGATCTTGCTCTCCACCGACGACTGGGAAGCGGTCGCAGACACGCTCGAGATCCTCGACGACGATGAGCTGCTGCAGGCACTGCGCGAGAGCGAGGACGACGTGCGAGCGGACCGCCTGAGCACGCTCTCCGAGGTCCGTCGAGACCTCGGCCGTGGCTGAGCTTCGGTTAACGAGGCGCGCGCGAGAAGATCTAGAAGGGCTTCCTGTCGAGATCCAGGAGGCGGTGCTCGATGTGCTGACCGAGATCGAGGCAGATCCGGAAGCACTCGGCAAGGCTCTTGTCGGCGCTCTCCGCGGCCTTTGGTCGGCGCGCGTCGGCAACTACCGAGTCCTCTACACAGTCGAGGACGCTCGAGGCAATCAGCACGTCATCGTGCGAGCGGTCCGTCACCGCGCTGTGGCGTATCGTCGGCGTCGCCGCTGATTTGGCCCAGAACTCGTTTCAAAACGAAGCTTTGGGCCGTTGGGCCGCGTCACGACGTCCTCGGAAATCACCACGGTGGGCTCGGACTCTTACGCGTGGCGGCGGGCTTGTAAAGGCTGCGCGCTGCGCTCGGGGACGGCGCCAGGGGGCCTCGGAAGGAGTGAGATCTCGCTTGTCATACTCCAGGCCATGGCCACTCTCGGGACACGTGCACTCGAACCCTTCGACCACGTGCAGTTGGTGCGTGATGTCGACCCGGTGTCCGCCGGTACGGACGGCGTCATCGTCGAGGCGGGCGAGCCCGGCGTCTTCCTGGTTGAGGTCTTCGGTGACCGGGAGATGGTTATCCCCGTGTCAGGCGACGATCTCGCCCTGAAGCGCCGTACGTAGCGAACGACTCGCGCTCACCGTTCCCCGCGCACTCGTTCCGGCCTACGCCACTCCTACGTAGATGAAGCCGACGGCACGTATCGCCCCGGACTCGATCAAGCGGCGCTCCTCGTCTGCCTGACCCTCGCGCGGCTCGTACTCGGAGAGATACGGGCCCCACTCGAACGAGCGCTCCTGAAAGTGTGCGTCGAGAGCGGCGCGCATGGCAGCAAAGCGGTGCAGATCCTCGTGCTCGGCCTGCCACTCCGCGAGACCGCCGGCGCGACCCCGTCGCTCGTAATCCCAGCGCGCGGTCGGCTCGTCGACGAGATCCCATCCGAATTCGCGCACGACCAGCGGAGCGCCTGGGCGGAGTAACGAGTGCAGCTTTGCCAGCGCGACCCCGAGGTCGTCGACGTGGTGGAGCGCGAGCGAGGCGACGGCTGCGTCGAACGGCTCTTCGTCCCCGAGCGCCTCGAGCGTCGTCTGGCGGAAGATCGCGCCCGCTGGCGCCTTCGGGTCGACGGCGACCACGTCGTATCCGTCCGCCGCGAGTGCCCTCGCGAGCTCGCCGCTGCCGCAGCCCACCTCGAGCACGCGCGCCGGCGGCCGTGGCAGCTCGCGGAGCGCGAGCGCGTGGAGATCCATGCTGCGATCCTAGGCTCTATACGGTCGCGAGACTTCGGCACTCGGCCACAATCGCGTACGCTCATCCGCTATCCGGGCCGGGGCAAGATGATCTGCGCGATGGGCTCGGACCAGAAGACGCCCCCGCTTGCCATCCCGCTCGATCCTCTGCGCGAGCACGCGGGGTGGGAGGCCGAGGT
>JACCTQ010000303.1 GCA_013812265.1 Actinomycetota bacterium | reverse complement strand
GGACCCGCGCCGATGCCGATTGTCGGAATAGTCAGCCGCCGCGTGACCACCGCGGCAACCCCCGCAGGGATCGCTTCGAGCACGATCGCGAAGCAGCCTGCCCGCTCGAGCTCGAGCGCGTCCTCCACGAGCCGGGCCGCCTTTGCCGCCGTGCGACCCTGCGCCTTGAACCCGCCCAGCATGGTTGCGGACTGCGGCGTCAGCCCGAGGTGGCCCATGACCGGAATACCGGCTCCCACGAGGGCGCGGACACGCGAGACGCTCGGACCGGCGCCCTCGAGCTTGACGGCATCGGCACCGGCCTCCTTCACGAACCGGATCGCATTCTCGAGAGCGAGCTCGTCGGACACCTGGAAAGATCCGAAGGGCATGTCCGCTACGACCAGCGGGCGGCGTGCGCCGCGGGTCACGGCACGGGTGAGGAGCAGCATCTCCTCCATGGTGGCCGGGACCGTGGAGTCGTGGCCGAGCACAGTCATGGCTGCCGAGTCGCCCACGAGGATGACGTCCACTCCGGCAGCGTCCGCGAGCCTTCCGCTCGGGAAGTCGTACGCGGTCACCATCACGATGGGCTGGCGTTGCCGCTTCAGGTCGACCAGTTCCGTGAGTGGCAGCTTGCCCGGCGCGGGTGTGTTCGGTGCGGGGTGACGTGGACGGGTGGTCATGGGGTCTCCTCGTCGAGTGGGACATTGTCGATGAGACGTGTTCGGCCGATCCGGACGGCGGCCGCGAGGACAAGACGCTCGTCTGTGCCGAACACCTCCACGTAGTCGGGCGCGAGCCCGTTCAGAGTCGCCCGTGCCGCGGCGACAGGGTCGCCGCCGGAGCGCCAGGCTCGATGACCGGCCTCGAGAGCACGGGGAAGCGCGATCGCCGCCCGGCGTTCCCGGGCGGAGAGGTGCACGTTGCGCGAGGACAGGGCAAGGCCGTCCTCGTCGCGAATGGTGGGGAGGACCCGGATCTCGATTCCGAGGTCGAGGTCCTGCGCGAGCCGCTTGACGATAGCCGTTTGCTGGGCGTCCTTCTGGCCGAAGTACACGCGCGTGGGCCGGACGATGTTGAACAGCTTGAGACAGATGGTGGCGACGCCGCGGAAGTGGCCCGGCCTGAACCTGCCCTCGAGACGTTCGGAAAGGCCTTCCACGTCGACCCAGGTGGAATAGCCGGCCGGATACATCTCCTCGGTGGACGGGGCGAAGAGGAAATCGACGCCCGCTGCCTTTGCCAGACGGCGGTCTCGCTTTTCGTCGCGCGGGTAGGAAGCGAGGTCGTCGCCGGCCTCGAACTGAGCCGGATTGACGAAGAGGCTCACCACGACGATGTCGCATTCCGATCGGGCGGCCTCGAACAGTGAGCTGTGACCGGCGTGATACGCGCCCATCGTGGGCACGAGCCCGACGGTGCGGCCCGCGACAACCGGCTCGAGGGCTTCACGAAGCGCGCGGATCCTCCTGAGTGTCTTCACCGCGACACGACCGTGCGTGTCGTCTTGGCAAGCACGCGGTACATCTCCTCGAGCTCTGGCTTGCACGATCTGATCGCTTCGAGATGCGCCTCGACCGTGGTCGTGTCTCCACGAGCGATCGGCCCCGTGAGCTCGAAACCGTTCTCCATCGTCCGCGTCATCAAGGGCTCGAGCGCGGCCGCCGGAGCGCCCGCTTCGTCGAAGAGCTCACTGGCGGCGCGGTGCAGCGTTACGAGGTAGTTGGAGGCGATAACCGCCCCCGCGTGGTAGACCGCGCGAACGTCGTCCGCGAGTGCGAAAGGCTCTAGACCGAGGATCCGTGCCAGTTCGTACCCCGTCTCCTCGCCTTCGCGCGACTCACTGGTGACCGCCGCAAATGCCCCGTCCAGCTGTTCCGCACCGCGTGAATGCGTAAACGTCTGGAGAGGGTGGATGCTGAACCGACGACGGTGGGGTGCGAGCGTGCTGAGCGGCGTTGCTCCGCTCGTGTGCGCCACCCACGGTCCGAGGTTCACGCTCGCAGCGACTTCGCCGATTGCGGCGTCGGGCACGCACAGGAGCACTAGCTCGGGGTCGCGCGTCTCGCGCACGACGCCTCGTTCCCGCAGGCGGGCTGTCACGGCGGCGCCAACGCGTCCCGCGCCGATGACTCGAATGCTGTTGATCAACGTCTTGGCTCCAGTTCCGAGTGGATACCGGGCACCGCCAGCTTATCCCAGGTGACCCTTTCCGCCGTACGGTCGATGCTCTACCCTCGGGACATGGCATCTACGGGGCGTCGCTCTCTGCTCGCAGCTGTGGCAGTGGCGTCGATCCTCGTCCTCTGTCTCGGCTCCGCCTCCGGTGCGACTCGGACGTACTCCAGCGGGGCTCTCCGCGTTGCCATCGCCGACCAGGGCACGGTCGACCGTGCCATCGCGATACCCGACGCCGGGGCCGTCTCCTACCTCGCGGTATCCCTCCGCCTCGACCATGCGCGGGTCGCTGACCTCGTGATCAGCCTCGTCGCGCCGGACGGTGCGAGTGTGCCGCTCAGCGTGCGACGAGGTGGCGGCGGGCGCAACTTTGGATCCGGGAGCCGGACGTGCAGCGGCCAGGTAACAGTGTTCGAGGACGGAGCCGCGCTCCGGCTCGCCGACGACGATCCGCCCTTCGAAGGCCTGTACAGGCCGGACGGGCGGCTGGCGCGGCTGTACGGTAAGGAAGCGCGCGGGCGCTGGACACTCCGCATCGCCGACGAGCGGATAGGGCAGACCGGGACGCTGTTCTGCTGGAAGCTCGACCTCTCGCGAGACATCGTCGAGAGCCGACGCGCTTCGTCGGGCGCAGTGAAGGCAGAGCTCTTCTATCGGGAGAGAAACTTTCGCTACCGGGACGTCCGCCTGAAAATCGTCCGAGCCGGCAAGACCGAGTACGCCCGCTCCCTGGACAGGATCGGGTGCGGCGGGTGTCCCTACTGGCGGCCCTTGCTCGACGGTCGGGTCCCGATCCTGGTTCGCGATCTCGACCGGGACCGCGAGCCTGAGGTCGTGCTCGACCTGTTCAGCGGTGGAGCACATTGCTGCACGTACTCGCTGATACTCCGCTATTCGCCCCGGGCGGGCACGTACAAGGTCGGTACGTTCCAGTGGGGGAACGTCGGCTATCGACTGGTCGACTTCGCTCGCGACGGGCGCCCGGAGCTTGCGAGCGGTGACGACCGGTTCAACTACGCCTTTGCGGCCTACGCGGCATCGGCCACCCCGATCCGCATCTGGCGCTACGAGCGCGGCTCACTCGTCGACGTGACGCGCCGGTTCCCGGGGTCGGTCGCGTCCCACGCAGCGCGACTGTGGAACCTCTATCGCCAAGTTCGCGTGAGCGCCTTTCCGGAGGTCCGCGGTGTCCTCGCCGCGTATATGGCGGATGAGTACCTGCTCGGCCGGCAGGAGCGCGGGTGGCAGCGACTGGAGACCGCGAGGAGGCGAGGCGACCTCGGGCGCGGACCCACGGAGGATGGGTATCCGGCGGGCCGGGCGT
This sequence comes from Actinomycetota bacterium, assembly GCA_013812265.1. GTDB lineage: Bacteria > Actinomycetota > Thermoleophilia > Gaiellales > Gaiellaceae > JACCTQ01. The sequence continues at coordinate 11,154 of JACCTQ010000303.1, read as the reverse complement.
ATCTCGCCAAGCTACGGAGCTTTCTGCATACGACCGGGTATGCGCCTTGATCTGGCGGGTGGTTGCGGCCCGTCCGGCCATGTGCCTAGACTCCCGCGGCGATGCCCATCTACGAATACGTGTGCATGACGTGCGAGTCGCACTTCGAGGAGCTCGTGAGGTCGGTTGACGACCCGGCGAGCTGCCCCGATTGTGGCGGCGCGAACGTGAGGAAGCAGTTCTCCGTGTTCGCGGTTCACGGCAGCGCCGGGCAACCGAGCTTCGGCGAGGCGACGTCGGGAGGCGGTTGTTGCGGTGGCTCCTGTGGCAGCTGCTAGCGCGGTAGAGGGCAAACCGCTCACTCGCACCGAGCGGCTCGCCGCCCTCGAGGCCGAGGTTTCGTCGTGCACTCGCTGCCCGCTCCATGCCACGCGCACGCAGGCGGTCTTCGGCGCGGGCCATCCCGACGCCGATCTCATGTTCGTGGGCGAAGCGCCGGGCTTCCACGAGGATCAGCAAGGCGTGCCGTTCGTCGGGCAGGCCGGGAAGTTGCTGGACAAGCTGCTGGCTGGAATCGCCCTCACGCGCGACGACGTCTACATCGCCAACGTGCTCAAGTCCCGGCCTCCGGGCAACCGTGACCCTCTGCTGAACGAGATCCAGGCCTGCGAGGGGTATCTGTTCCGCCAGATCGAGTTGATCGAGCCGAAGGTGGTGGCCACGCTCGGCAACTTCGCGACCAAGCTTCTGTCCGGCAAACCGCTCGGCATCACCCGCGTGCACGGTCGGGAGCAGTCGACCACCCTGGGAGGGCGGAGCGTCCTGCTCTATCCGATCTACCACCCCGCCGCTGCCTTGTACACCCCCGCGATGCTGAGGGTGCTCGAAGAGGACTTTGGTCGAATCCCGACTCTTCTTGGCGAGCCGCTCGAGCCACCGCCTGGCAACCCGTTCCCACACCCTGTCGCCGCTGCGCCGGAACCGGCTGTTCAGCTGGGCCTCTTCTAACAGCCTTCCAAACGAAGCTGGTGTCGTCGATCCCGCGCTGAACGATCCGAGGACGGTGTCCTCAGTCGCTCTCGAGAAGCTCGAGATCGTCTCGGCGTCCACGGGCCTCTCGTCACTACGCTGACCTGATGGTTCAGCTCACGTCGTCGTCGGTCGAAGAAACCGAGCGACTCGCGGCTCGCTTGGCGAGCGTGTTGGTTCCGAACGACGTCGTGACGGTAGCCGGTGAGCTGGGCTCGGGTAAGACCACGTTCATCCGCGGTGCCTGTCGAGCGCTCGGCGTGGGCGCGCCGGTCACGAGCCCGACGTTCACCATCGGCCATAGATACGAAGGCCGATCACCGATCTCACACCTCGACCTCTATCGCTTCAGCGGTGTGTCGGCCGCTGAGTGGGGAGACATAGAGCCTTACTTCGAGCGCTCGATCGTGTTCGTCGAATGGCCAGAGGCGGCGGCTGGCGCACTTCCTCCCGTTCGTTTCTCGGTCGGTCTCGAGCACCTGGATGCCGAGAGTCGCCTGATCACCGTAGAAAGTTCGGACCGGTTCCTGCTAGAAGGGGCGCTGCGGGGTGCTGACGCTCGCCTTTGACACCGCCACGACCGTAGCCACCTGCGCTCTGGTGCGCGACGGCGACGTGCTCGGGGAGCGTACGACGAGCGCCGCGCGGGTCCTGGAAGCCGCCCACGACCTGCTTGCCGAGTCAGGTCTCGCCTCCGAGGCAATTTCGAGGCTCGTCGTCGGTACCGGGCCTGGAAGCTTCACCGGCATTCGCATCGGACTCGCAACCGCGCGCGCGCTTGCTTTCGTTCTTCAGACTCCTACCGCCGGCATCACGACTCTGGCCGCCCTTGCCGCCGGCTCCCCGGGCGCCCTGCCGGTAATCGACGCTCGGCGGGGCGAAGTATTCACGCTCCTCGCCGGCGCCCCAGTCTGCGTGAAGCCAGGCGAGGTGGTAGTCGAGAAGCGCATGGTCTGCGTCGGGGACGGGGCGGTGCGTTATCGGGCAGTGCTCGAAGCGGACGGCGTCGTCGTGCCGCCCGACGCGAGCGGAGCGCATGTGCCGCACGCGCGCTGGCACGCCCAGCTTGCAGAGACCTTCGGGCCGGCCGAGGATCTCCAGCCGCTCTACCTCCGCGTCCCTGATGTCGATGTGCCCAGGGGTAAGACGCTGTGATGGTGGAGATCCGCGGACTCCGGCTCCGGGACCTCGGTGCGATCGAGCGCATCGAGCGGCGCTCCTACCCGACGCCCTGGTCGCGGTCGATGTTCGCCGGCGAGTTCACCAAGCCGTCATCCCTCTGCCTGGGGGCGTTCGAAGATGAGCGGAACGCGCTCGTCGGCTTCCTGATCATCTCGCGCTACGTCGACGCGTGGCACGTGATGAACATCGCTGTCGATCCCGATCAACGGCGCCGCGGCATCGCGACCATGCTGCTCGAAAGGCTCTTCCAGTTGACCGCCGGGAACAGCCAGCGCGGCTATACGCTCGAGGTGCGCGTGTCGAACGCCGACGCGATCAGGTTGTACGAGCGGCTCGGCTTCAAGGCCAAGGGCGTGCGGCGGGGCTACTACACGGACAACCGAGAGGACGCAGTCATCATGTGGAAAGACCCCATACTTGATCTTCTTGCCAGGGGGCAAGAAGCTCTAGGCCCCTAGAAGAGCGTCGATGATCTTGGGGCTCGAGACTTCCTGCGACGAGACGGCGGCGGCGCTCGTCACGGACGATGGCCACGTCCGCTCGAACATCGTTTCCTCCCAGGCGGCTTTGCACGCCCGCTACGGCGGTGTGGTGCCCGAGATCGCATCGCGGCGTCACCTCGAGCTGGTTTTGCCGGTCGTCAAAGAAGCTCTCCAGGACGCCGACGCGGCGCTCGACGACGTCTCCAGGATTGCCGTGACGCAGGGCCCCGGACTCGTCGGCGCGCTCCTTATCGGCCTTGCCGCTGGGAAGGCGATCGCCTGGGCGGGGCGCCGCCCGCTCATTCCTGTCGACCACCTCCATGGGCATGTCGCGTCGCTCTACCTGGAGCCGGCGCCGCTCGAGCCGCCATTCTGTTGCCTGCTCGCGAGCGGGGGACACACTCTGCTGCTCGACGTGCGGACTCATGACGGCTTCGCCGTTCTCGGGACGACCATCGACGACGCTGCGGGTGAGGCCTTCGACAAGGGCGCTCGGCTGCTTGGTCTCGGCTATCCAGGCGGCGCGGAGCTCGACCGCCTGGCACGCCAGGGCGATCCGGAAGCGTACCGCTTCCCAGTGGCGCGAACCTCGGGTCTCGACTTCTCCTTCTCAGGCGTGAAGACCGCCCTCCTCTACACCGTTCGCTCCTTGCACCAGACCGAGCTCGCTGAGCGCAAGGCCGATCTCGCGGCTAGCTACGAGCGGGCAATCGTCACTGCGCTCGTCCGTAGGCTCCTTGCGGCGACGGAGCAGGTGGGTGCCGAAAGGATGGCCGTTGTGGGAGGAGTTGCGGCCAACTCAGAGCTTCGGCGCTCGCTTCCTTCCGCCCGCATCGCGCCCCTGGCCCTCTGCACCGACAACGCGGCGATGATCGCGTCGGCGGCAAGGTACCGGGAGGCCATCCCCTATCCTGGCTACCTTGCGCTCGATGCGTACGCTTCACGAGACGCGGCGTGAGCCGTGCCAGATCGGGTCGCTTGCGGTCGTTGCGGTCGCGGCTGCCGTGCTGCTCGTCGCGACAGGCGGCGACAGCTCCGCATCCCGCCGCAGCGACCAGACGTCGGCGACCACCTGGCGCGGGCTCGTCAGCGAGCATGATGCGCAGGTCGCGGTCGGGCAGCGGATGCTCGTCCTGCTCGGGGCGCCGTCCCTCGCTGATCGAGTCGCTCGGGCTGGCGGAAGAGCAAGCGAGGCGGATCAGCGGAAATGGACTCGAGCAGCGCTCGTGAAGCAGCGTGAGCTTCTTTCCCGGCTCGCGCAGCAGGGCGTCTCGATCGACCCCGAGTTCACCTACGCGCGCGTTGTGAACGGCTTCGCTGCAGCGCTCGATCCGCGCGCGGTCGGCCTGCTCGAGCGCGCTCCGGAGGTGGCCGGCGTCTTTCCGGTCAGGATCGGGTATCCGGCGTCGACCTCCCGCGGCGCCGCTGGCGGCTCGGCTTCGGAGCCGCCCGTGGCTCTTCCCGGATTCGACGGGCGCGGCGTCACAATCGCGTTGCTCGACACGGGCGTGGATCGAGCGCACCCCGCGCTCGGCGGCCGGGTTAGAAAGGGCATCGACATCCTCACCGGCGACCGGACAGCCGCTGCCGAGGCCAATCCCGATGACCCGGCGCTTCTGGAGCGGCACGGGACCGAGATGGCCGGGATCCTCGTAGGCAATTCGCCCGAGCGGCGCACAGGCGTGGCGCCGGGCGCATCGGTGATGCCGATTCGCATCGCAGGCTGGCAGCGCAACGCTGAAGGTGCGTGGGCGATCTACTCGCGCACAGACCAGCTGATCGCCGGCCTCGAGCGAGCGGTTGATCCGAACGGGGACGGCGACGCGCACGATGGGGCACGCGTGACCCTCGTCGGAGTGGGGGAGCCGTACGCAGCGTTCGCCGACGGACCGGGAGCAGCGGCGGTGGAAGGCGCGTACCGGCTCGACAGTCTCGTCGTCGTCCCCGCGGGCAACGACGGCGCCGGTGGGCCCGGCCACGGGGTGATCGCGGGGCCTGGCGGAGCACCTGCCGCCCTGACGGTCGGCGCGGCCGATCTGCGCGCCCGCACGGCGGAGATTCGAGTCGTTGCCCGCACGGGTCTGGAGGTGCGGCTCGACCGGGTGCTGCCACTAACTGGAGCGGTCGGACCCGGGCGCCCGATGACCCTGCGCGTAGGCGCACCGCGCGGGACGCCGGCTTCTGCGGCGACTGCGGGCTCAGCTCCGGGGAGTTTGACGCTTCGCGAGTTCTTCGACGGTGATGGTCTGAGTCTCGTCGCCGGTCGTGCGGCAATCATCGAGGCAGGAGACACGCCGCAGCTCGCCGTGGAGCGGGCTGTCGCTGCCGGAGCCCATGCGGTGCTGCTCTACGGAGACAGGCTCCCTGCCGGAGCCCTTGGCCTCGACGAGGACATCGACGTGCCTGTTATCGGGATACCTCGGCCGACAGCTATGGCTCTGATCGCCGCGCTCGGATCCGGAGGATCGGTCTCGGTCTCCCTCGGGGCTCCTCGCCGAGGCCGAAACACTGCGCTTGCCCGCATGGCCGGGTTCTCGTCCCACGGCCTCGCCTTCGACGGGCGTGTGAAACCCGAGCTCGCGGGGCCGGGAGTCGCCGTGCCAACGTCCGAGCCGGGGGTCAACGGAGAGGGCGCACCGCGGTACGGCACGGTGAACGGCTCGAGTGCCGCCGCCGCGGCGGTCGCGGGAGCCGCCGCGCTGATCGCGCAGGCCCGCCGCGGAGTTGACGCTAGAGCACTGAGAGGGCTCCTCGTCGGCTCGGCCCGGCCGCTGCTAGAGCCGGTCGTCGCGCAGGGAGCCGGTCTCGTCGACGTCGGCGCTGCGGCGGCCGCTGAGCTCGCCGTCGAGCCGGCGGCACTTGCCCTACCCACCGTGCGAGGAGCCGCCTGGCGCACGACTCGCACCGTCCGCCTGCGTAACCTTTCTGCTCGGCCACTTCGCGTTTCGTTGGAAGCGGTAGTGGAGCATGGTCGCGCGAGCGGCCTCAAAATCGCGGTCACACCGGCCCGTCTCCACCTTCGGCCGCATGGAGAGGCGGAGACCAAAATCGACCTGCGAGCACCTCGCGCGAGCAACGACACCTCGATCGAGGGCGTCGTTCGTGTCACACCGACGGCGGGCATGCCGGTGAGAGTCCCCTGGGCCGTCGTTTTTCGCACGGGTGCGCCGAGCCTTCTCGGCGGCGTGCGCCTATCGCCCGCTCGTATCCGACCCTCGGACGCAGCTCCGGCCGTGCTGGAGCTTCAGGTCGGGCGCGTGCTCGGTGCCGCCGAGGTACAGGCTGTGTCGCGTCTCGAGATTACGCTGTTCACAGCGAAGGGTCAAAAACTCGGACTACTGACCAGGGTGCGAAACCTGCTTCCTGGCAACTATGTCTTCGGGCTGACAGGCCGGGGTCCCGGCGGGCAGGTGCTCGGTGGCGGCCGTTACAGGGCGCGGATCCTCGCCTTGCCAACCGACGGTGGCAGGGCGACTCGGCGATCCGTCGAGTTCACGGTGATCCGCAGGTGACCCGAAGCCGGCGTTTGCCTCTCGCTTTCACCGGATAGACATCGTACGGACGTATACTCAGGCCGCCATTTCCAGGAAAAAAGGAGCGTAGCGTGAGCACCCTTGCAGCCCCTGTTTCGCATCTTCGCGAGAACCCGTTCGAGGTGGCGCGGGAGCAGCTCGCCCAGGTGGCGGACGTCTTCAACCTCGATGCCAATCTCGTCAACGTCCTCGGGCAATGCAAGAAAGCAGTCGAAGTGTCGGTTCCGACTCGCCGTGACAACGGCTCGGTGAGTGTCTTCCACGGGTTCCGGGTCACGCACAACATCGCCCGCGGTCCGTCAAAGGGTGGTATCCGCTACCACCCGGACGTCACGCTCGACGAGGTCAAGGCCCTTGCGATGTGGATGACATGGAAGTGCGCGCTGATGGGGATTCCTTTCGGCGGCGCCAAAGGCGGCATCGTCTGCAACCCCAAGGAACTCTCGCGCGACGAGCTCGAGCGCATGACGCGTCGCTACACGAGCGAGATCATCAACGAGATCGGTCCCGAGCGAGACATCCCCGCGCCGGACGTCGGCACTGACGCGAACGTGATGGCATGGATCTTCGATACCTATTCGATGAACAAGGGCCACTCGGTACTGGGAGTCGTCACCGGCAAGCCGATAACTATCGGCGGCTCCCTCGGTCGCGAAGAGGCCACGGCCCGCGGTGCGCTCTACTGCCTCCGTGAGGCGTTGAGGCAGCAGCAGCGAGGCTTCGACGGCCTCACCGTGGCCGTGCAGGGGTTCGGCAACGTCGGTAGCTACCTCGCGAGGTTCCTGACCCAGAACGGGGCCAGCGTCGTGGCGGTCTCGGACTCGTCGGGCGGCCTGCACAACTCCAGCGGTATCGACATCGCTGCGGCGACCGCGCATAAGCAGGAGACCGGGGCGCTGCAGGGCTTCCGCGGTGCCGATTCCATCACCAACGAGGAGCTGCTGCTCGTCGACTGCGAAGTGTTGGCCCCGTGCGCTCTCGAGCAGGTGGTGACAGGCGAGAACGCCGACAAGATGAAGGCCAGGATCATCTGCGAGGGAGCAAATGGCCCGCTCACGCCGGCCGCCGATGAGATTCTCGAGGAACGCGGCGTCTTGATTCTGCCCGACATCCTCGCGAATGCCGGTGGTGTGGTCGTGTCCTATTTCGAATGGGTCCAGGGACTGCAGGAATACTTCTGGAAGGAAGACGAGGTCAACGCCAAGCTGAACGACATCGTCACGCGGGCGTTCACGCAGACGTGGGAGCTGTCCGAGCATCGCTCGATCAGCATGCGCATGGCTGCCTATGGCCTCGCGGTACAGCGCGTGGCCGAGGCGACGACGACGCGCGGTCTCTACCCCTGAAAACATGGGGGAAACCATGTTCCCCCCATGAGCCCCCTACTTCCCTGGCTCGGCAAGGCGGCTCGCAGCAAGGCTCCCGCCGGGCAAAGCCCGGCTCCGCCGGCGAATGCGCGCCGTCCCAAGATGGAGCAAGTGGAGGCGGCCAGTTGGGCCTCCCGGTGGACAAAGGCCGCCTCCGCCAGCTATTCGCTCGCCCAACTCCAAGCGGGTGAGTCGGTGACGGAGGTCGTCCTTTACCACGCCTCTGGATGTCACCTCTGTGAGCGAGCTCGCCGGGTCGTTGGTGGGCTTCGGGCCGAGCTCGGCTTCTCGCTCACGGAGATCGACATAACTGACGATCCGGAGCTCGAGGCTCGGTATCGCGAGTGGCTTCCCGTTGTCGAGGTCGACGGTGAGCGAGCTTTCACTTACTACGTGCACGAGGACGCATTTCGTCGTAAGGTCGCGACTCAGCCGCCAGGGGCGAAGACCCCGTAACAGCCTGTTGCTGGTTCCCAAACCCTGCGTTCCGGGGATTTCCCTGATGTTGCAAAGTGGTCAGCTTCGCGGACGCTTGTAACCACGCGCCGCAAGGCGCAATGGGGAATGGCACAATGGTTGTGAGCTGTTACAAACGTCTGATCAAGGAGCAGGGGTGGCGGATCGTCTTACCGTGGGGGTCGCTGCGCGCCTGAGCCGGTACCTCCAGGTACTGACCCAAGCGAGGAAGATGGGGAAGGAGCGCATCTCCTCGCAGGAGATTTCCGACTACACGAATGTAAACGCCACACAGATCAGGCGCGACCTCTCGGGTTTCGGAAAGTTCGGGAAGCGCGGAGTGGGCTACAACATCGACAGCCTGCTGGGGGAGATCCGGCGAATATTGCGCACGCAAGGTCAGCACAACATCGCCCTCGTCGGTGCCGGCCGCCTGGGCGAGGCCATCGCGAGCTCGCCCATCTTCGCCGAGCACGGCATCAACATCGCAGCCGTCTTCGATACCGATCCGGACAAGGTCGGCCGCACCGTCGGAAACATGCCCGTCAGCGATTACTCGCAGCTGAACGCGGCCGTCCGCGAGAAGAACATCATCGTGGGCGTCCTTGCCGTACCGGCGGCGAGCGCTCAAGTGGCCGCCACGGATCTCGTCGATGCGGGCGTGCGCATCCTCTTCAACTACTCAGAAGCTCTGTTGGACGTCCCGCAGGACGTCGCTGTCCATACGTCCAACCCGGCCGTCGAGCTGCTGTACGCGCTCTACTTCCACCTGACCTAGCCGCCATTCGCTCTTTAGGGGCGTCGCTGAGCGTGCGGGGCCGGAGGGGACAGTGCATCGTGCAACGGCCTCAGTCCTACGGCTCTGGGATCCGCTCAGCGACCCAGGGCGGGGCAGAGCCGGGCTCCGCCCGCCGGGGGAGCCACGGCCAGGCCCAAAAAGAGTAGGCGGGCCGGAGGGGAAGCTCCGAGGACGAACATCCCCTCCGATTGAACCATGCTCATACGCTCGGCGACAGACGGGGTTGAATCCATCGCCGGGTGAGCACGGACCCGCCGTACGGAGAGTATGCGTCATTTCCGGGGCCCAGGTCAACCCGGAATGTGGCAAGGGTGCTAGGGAACTCCGCCGAAGCCAATGAGCGCACGCTTCCTGGACGCACGTCCGAGGGCGCAGGCGCGTCCATGTCAGCCCGTCTACGCGGCGTCGTGGAGCGCCTCGACCTCGCGCATCGTCGCGAGCCGATTTAGCGCCTGGGCCTCGATTTGCCGGACGCGCTCTCGCGTCAGCCCGAGCTGCCGGCCGATCTCTTCGAGCGACTTGGGATCATCCCCGTCGAGGCTGTACCGGAGCATGATCACCATGCGCTCCCGCTCCGACAGGTTCGAGAGTGCTTCACGCACTGTCTCCTCCCGGAGGCTGACGTCGATCTCCGCGTCGGGTGCCGGCCTCTGGTCGGCAATCACGTCGCCCATCGTGCCTTCGTTGTCGGCGCCGAGGGGCCGGTCAAGGCTGGTGACCGCGCGCGGGGCTGCGCGCACCTCGCGCACCTGCTTCACTGGGAGCCGAGCCGCTTCGGAGAGTTCCTCGTCCGTGGGCGCACGCTCGAGTTTCGTCGTCAGCTCACGCTCGGCACGGGCGATCTTCTGCTCGCGCTCGATGATATGCACCGGTATGCGGATGGTGCGCGCCTTGTTCGCAACACCTCGCTGAACGGCCTGCCGGATCCACCAGGTGGCGTACGTGGAGAACTTGAAACCACGGCGCCAGTCGAACTTCTCCGCTGCCCGTATCAATCCGATCGTGCCCTCCTGGATCAAATCCAGCAGGCACACGCCGTGACCCTGGTACTTCTTCGCGATCGAGACGACGAGGCGAAGATTGGCGTTGATCATCTTGTCCTTCGCGGCCGTGTCGCCACGCTCGATGCGCTTGGCGAGCTCGATCTCCTCTACAGCGGTCAGCAGTTGATGGCGCGCCGCTTCGTTGAGGAAGAGCTGAAGCGCGTCGGTCGTCATCCCGGAGAGCTCATCGTTCGCGTACGTACTCGGCCCGCGATCCCGCCCGCAGTCGTCGCTGAGATCGATCCCGCGGCGCTCGATCTCCTCGTACAAGGTCTCGAGCTCCGTCTCGTCGACCTCCAGCTCGCGGACCCGTTCAGACACCCGAGCCAGGTTGAGACAGCTCTGCTCTTCCCCCTCGTCGAGAAGCTGCCTCAGCTCGTCTCTCAGCTCAACCGCCGCCACGCCGTGTGTCCTTTCCTCGACCTCCGCATGATAGGGGGCCGCGACGCACTTGTCTGCCGCAGTGCGTTCAACCACCGGGGCATCCTGCGTCCGTCCGCGAAGCCGACTACCGTAGGCGCGATGCGGGCTATGTTCATCGCGTATCTCCTCTTGACGTTCGCCGGTATCGCCTTCTATCTGATCGTCGGCCTTACGCACAACTGATGAGACGCTTCGTCCGGGAGAACGGTCTTTCGCTTTTCTGCGGCGCGATCTTCCTCGCCGCCGTATTCGGTCAGTCGGTTGCCGGCCATCGCGCCTTTGACGAGGAACAGATCGCGCACGGCTCCCAGAGGATCTCCTACGCCCGCTATCTCGTGTCGTCGGAGTTCGGATCGGCCGTGCTCGAGAACTGGCAGTCCGAATACCTCCAGTTCACGGTCTTCATCCTGGCCACGGTCTGGCTGGTTCAGCGAGGCTCGAACGAGTCGAAGCCTCCCGAGGACGCCGGCCTGGAGTCGGACGAGAGACAGAAGGTCGGGCCGCACGCCGGACCGCGCTCGCCCGCCTGGGCGAAGGCAGGGGGTTGGAGGACACACCTCTTCTCGAACTCCTTGCTCATCGTCATGCTGGTCATCTTCCTCGGGTCGTGGCTCGGGCAATCGGTTGCCTCGTGGAACGAGTACAACGCGAGCCAGCAACAGCACCGGCAGCGGACTGTCTCATGGGCTCAGTACCTCGGCCGGCCGGATTTCTGGGAGAAGACGATGCAGAACTGGCAGTCCGAGTTTCTCGCCATAGGGACAATGGCCGTCTTCACGATCTACCTCCGACAGCGCGGGTCACCCGAGTCGAAACCGGTCGGTGCGGCCCACGACGAGACCGGATCGTCCGGCTAGCGCG
>JACCTQ010000292.1 GCA_013812265.1 Actinomycetota bacterium | reverse complement strand
CGCTCGACCGGACGCACGTCGAGCGCAAGGTGGCGGCGCTCGCGAAGTACGCGTCCCAGCAGCATCGGAACTACGCCGACGCGGAATACATCTGGAACCTCGCGCGCACCAACGGGATCAACGTCGGCAGGGAGTACGCCGAGGTGTTCCAGGTCTACCGCGTGGTGGTCTAGGCGGCGCCGATCTCGGCGAGCAGCCGTCGCACGTTCTCCACCTCGACTGTGATGCCCTTCTGCTCGAAGAGGCCGAGCGCCGTCTCTGCCGCCTCGACCGCCTCTGGCCGCTTGCCACCGGCGAGGAGGACATCGGCGAGCGCCCGCCATGACAGGCCCCGGAGGTGAGGAAAGTCGGTGGACTCAGTCAGTGCAACCGTCTCCCGGGCGAGCGCTTCGGCCTCTTCGTGCAACCCGCGTCGCGCGAGCACTTGTGCGCGCACGAGGCGCCACTGGCTTTGGCTACTGCTGTCGTCTTCAACGCTGAGCTCCTGCGAGAGCTGCGCCATGCGCTCCGCCTCCTCGTCGTCGCCCAGACGGTACGCGAGGTCTCCGAGTACCGCCGCGCTCGTGGAGAGGTACGAGCGCTCACCCGCCGCTCGGAGGGTCTCGATGCTTTCCCTCGCCAGGCGTTCTGCCTCGGAGAGATCGCCGGCGAGGAGCTCGACAAAGACGGCTCCCTGACCGCGCGACGCGGCGGCCTGGACCGTCATCCCCAGCTCCTCGAGGATGGAGATGCCGCGGGCCATCAACGCCCTGGCCTCGTCGAAGCGTCCCTGCATCGCGCGCAGCCACCCGAGCGCGCGCTTCACAGCGCCCTCGACTGCGAGGTTTGCAGGCGCGAGTGCCAGGAGCTCCTCGCACTTCGCCACTGCCTCGTCGACAGGCGTGGGACCGTGCACGAGGCCGGACGCAAGCTGGGCGACGATCGGCGTCAGCGCCGCAGAACCGGCCCCGACCCGGCGAGCGTAGTCGAGCGCCCGTGTCAGTGCGGAGGCTGCCTCGGCGGCATGGTTCTCCATCCAGTGCGTCATACCGACTACCCGCCATGCGTCCGCGAGGCCCACGTCGTCGCCGGCCGCCCCGAAGAACTCGATCGCGTGCTCGAGCTCGACGCGCATGTCGGTCATCGACAGCTCGGGGTGGAACTGCGCGTCGAAACGCTCTATGCGGGTGCGCATGCGCAGCCTTTCGTGACCAAGACGAGCCGACCGTTCGTAGACCTCAGCGGTCACCTCGTCGGCTTGCGCCAACGCGCCCTTGAGCCAGAGAGCTGTCCCGAGCGTGAGCCCGAGCTCGAGCCTGCGGAGCTCGTCGGGCGGCAGCAGCTCCCACGCGCGACCGAGGAGATGCGCGGCGGCGGGCGTGTCTAGGCGCTCGAAGGCGCGCTGGCCGGCTGCGCCGAGGCGCTCTCCGGCATGGACACCGAGCGCGCGGGTGTGCTCGTCCGGGGGCCCGATCTCGCAGCGGAGCCGGTATGCCTGCTCGACGTGGTACCCGAGAATCTCCTCGTACTCGAGCATTCGCGGGCCGGCGGCGCGCTCGAGCCAGGCGGCGTACCGCTCGTGCAGCTCAGCGCGCAGCAGCTTCGGCATTGCCTCGTAAGCCGCGTCTCGAATCAGGATGTGCCCGAAGCGGAAGCCGTCGTCCCCCGGGAACTCCGCCCGGTCCGGACGGATCAACTCCTTCCGGACCAGAGTCATTAGATGTGACCCCACGCCCGAGCGTGTGGCCTCCGGGAGGAGCTCCGCGACCGCTGTCCTGTGGAAGGTTCTTCCTTCGACCGAGGCCCGCTCGGCGACCGAGCGCTCCTCAGCCTCGAGTGCATCGATCCGCGCTGCAAGCAGCGCCTGAAGGTTTTGTGGGAGAGCAGATTCGACGTGGCTCTCGCTCCCGTAGAACGCGAGCAACTGCTCCACGAAGAGCGGATTGCCCTCCGCCGCAGCGAGGATCCGCTCTCGCTCCGAGTCGGGCAGCTCCCGCTCCTGCACGAGCCGCTCCACGAGCGCCCGCGCCTCATCTCCCGCCAGAGGGTCGAGCACCACGACGTGTGCGCCTCGCCTTGGCGCAGACCAGGAGGGCCGTGTCTCGAAGAGGTCGGCACGCGCCAGGCAAAGCACGAGGAGCGGTGCGCCGCTCGAGAAGCTGAGCAAGTACTCGAGTAGATCGAGCAAGGCTGGCTCCGCCCAATGCACGTCGTCGAGGACGAGCAGGAGCGGCCGCTCGCGCGCGAGCGCCTCGAAGAGCCGGCGAAACGCCCAAGCCGTCTCCTCAGGCCCACCAGCGTTGTGCGACAACCCCGCGGCGCTCAGAACGCGATCGACGACGAGATCGACCTGCTCGTCAGCGGCGAGGATCTCGCGCAGACGCGCGGCCGGTGTCTCGCCGCCGAGTTGCTTGACGACCTCGGCCAGCGGCCAGTACGTGAT
>JACCTQ010000289.1 GCA_013812265.1 Actinomycetota bacterium | reverse complement strand
CGGGACCGGTGGAGGCGCCGATCGAGAGCGCGCCCTGTAGCTCACCTGTCTCCTCGCGCGCGAGATCCTCCGCGAGATGGTTCTCGATCTGGAGCATTCGCTGCGCGCTTCGGTACAGGAGCGCGCCCGCCTCGGTGGGCTCTACACGCCTACCTGAGCGGTCCAGCAGGCGGTGTCCGAGGCGCTCCTCGAGCGCGCGGATCTGCAGGCTGATGGCCGGCTGCGTCACACCGAGCCGCTCCGCCGCCTGCGAGAAGCTCTTCCTGTCCACGACGGCACAGAAGGCCGCCAGATGGCGGGTGTCCATAAGAGGTCATTATGCAAGAGCACCGGACCTATTCGCAGCTATCCTCGCCCCGTGCTGCGGATCGCCTGCCTCCTGCTCCTGCTGACCGTGCCCGTTGCCGCCTCCGCGGACGTGTCGGCCAGCGCGACTAGCTACCACGCCGTAGCGGCAACGGCTTCCGCGCGGTTGACCTATGGGGGCGGCAACGGCACGAACTCGCGCGCCAGTGGCTTCGCCGAAGTCAGGACGTCACTGCGGGCCGTGGCCCGACGGCGATCGCACGGCTCGTTGTCCGTCCGCGGCGGAAATGTCCGGTTTCCGGTAACCCTCACGGCGAACGAGCGGGCAACCATCGGCGAGCGGTCCGGTCCGTCGTCGCCGTACGTCGAGCAGGTCTGCCGCGACAGGAGCAAGCGCAGTAGCACGGGTGGCCTGACCTTGAAGCGGCTTTCCGGTGCGCGAGTCCAGGTCATCTGGGCGTTTCCCCATGCCCGGATGACGGCCTGCCCGGGGCCTCGGAGGGCGGGCGGGAAGCTGCAAGGGAGGATGAGCCGAGTGCTCCCCGCCTCCCGCTTCCAGGCGGGAAGGGTAGTCGTGACCCTGGCGGGAACCGCGCGCTTCGTGGAGGGTCGCTACCGGGGAACGTACCGCTGGCGCGCGACCGTCACGCTGGTTCGTAGCTAAGCCTGGATCCACCGTTTTGGGTGACCGCGGCGTGCTCGGCTGGGCCGCCAGGGGGCGCTGGCTGAGTGAGGCGCAAGCAGCGGCACGCGGTCCCGCCTCGCTCAGCCGGGAAGCGGCCTGGCGAGCTCAGACGGGCACCACGCCCGCTCGAAACGGTGGATCCAGGTTAAGGGCCTGGATCCGGATGCCCGTGGACGCCCGGCACCAAGCCGCGTCGTGCGGCCCGGTGCCGTGCAACAAGGCCTGGGCTTAGGGCAGGCTATTCGCGTCGGCGGTAGGCGCCTTGACCGTCGTGTCGTGCGTCAGCTCGTCCAGGTCGCCGTACCGTACGAGGGTCGGCGCGTCGTACGGGCGCTTCGTCTCGCCATCCGTACCGGAATGGTTGTCATGCTCGAAGTTCACGTTGCCTCCTTTGAGGATCTTGGCCGCAGTCAGGTTTCGCGAGAATCATGCACTCTAGCGCGCGTGCCGTCAAGCCGAGAGGTCGAGCCGACCAGCCTCCTGCCGAAGCCAGACCTCGACCACGAAGCTGTACCAGAACACCGGAAAGAGGCGGTCGTCTCCGCCGATGTATCGCTCGACGAACTGACGGAGAGGTTCTCCTGTGACCAGCCCGCGCCTTTCCAGCTCGCTATCCGCCGCAAGGGCCCGAGCGCGGGGCGCAAGGCGCTCGCGATACACGCGCCGCAGCCACGGGTACGGATTGGGCTTGTCGGTCCGGTCGCGCACCAGCGGAGGCAGGAGATCGTGGAGCGCGTTCCGCATTCCGGTCTTCGTGCGCCCCGCTGCGTAGAACAGGTCGGGAGGAGCCCGGAGGACGAAGTCTACGACGCGCCGGTCCAGGTACGGGTGCGAGAACTCCAGCCCGTAGAGAATGGCCAGGCGATCGTGGTACGCGAGCGACCGGCCCAGGCCCGACCAGCCGACCGCGCCCCGGAGCGCTTCCCACCATCCGCTCGGGCCGGTTATCGCCGGCACGGGGAGCTCGGATGCATGGCGCCGGGCCAGCTCGGAAGGCATCATCTGCTCGAGGAAGCCCGCCGCCTCCCGCCGGCGCCAGCGTTGCGCAGCAAGGGGGAGGAAAGGGAGGACGAGACCTCGCAGGGCGGCACGGCTGCTTCCGGCGCGGATGCGCGCCCGCGCTTCCCGCGCGGCGCTCAGCCAGTGGCCGCGAGCAACCCAGTCGGCCAGATAGTCGGGAGACCCGCTGATCAACTGGTCGGCACCCGTCGTCAGGGACACCGCGCGAGCCCCATCCAAGCGGGCGCGCTCCAGCAGCAAACGCCAGAGCGCATCGTGTGGGGGAAGGTATGGATCGGTGAGAAACGGCCGCCAGCGGTCGACCTCTGAATACGGCCACGCTCGATCGGCCGGGATCAGTACGTGGTCGAGGCCGTGACGCTCCGCGAGGGCCGCGCTGTACCGCGCCTCATCGACGGAAGGCTCCGTGCGCCAGATCCAGGAATAGACGCGCGGCGCCACCAGATCGCCCCGACCGGCCAGCCCGCCTGCGACTGCGGCCACCGAGCTCGAGTCCATCCCCCCGCTCAGCGGGACGGCCATGGGCTCGCGCCGGGCGAGGCGGCAGCGAACGGCCTCGGTGAAGATGCCCCGGAGCTCCTCGATCTCCACGCCGGACGCGACACGGGTCGCAGGCGGGCGGGAGGGCCAGTCCCAGTGGCGGTAAAGCTCGATCCTCCCGGCGCCCACTTCCACCGTGTGGGCCGCGGGCACGG
Source organism: Actinomycetota bacterium (assembly GCA_013812265.1). Taxonomy (GTDB): domain Bacteria; phylum Actinomycetota; class Thermoleophilia; order Gaiellales; family Gaiellaceae; genus JACCTQ01. The sequence goes on along the minus strand of JACCTQ010000289.1, from coordinate 5,425 downwards.
TGTCCACGCCGCGGTGGAAGCTTCGGAAGTCCCGATCGAGCCGGTAGAGGAACGTGACAGCGGCCGTCTCGTCCACCTCGCGCGCGACACCCGCACCGAAGAGCTGGGCTGCCGTGCTCGCGAAAATGAATCGGCCCCTCGAGACCGCGTGGTAGAGAGGGCGGCTCGCGACGTGGTCGCAGGCGAGCAGCAGTTTTCGCGTCCGCGGGTCCCAGAGAGCAACGGCGAACTCGCCGATAAACCTGGCGGCAGCAGTTCGGCCCCAGCGCAGATACGACGCGAGCACGCACCCCGACTCGCCGTAGCGCTCGGCCAGCCCACGCGCCGCCCGGCTTCCCAGCTCGTCGAGGAGGTCATCGGCGTTGTCGATGTGGCCCGACAGAACGAGAGCGCAACCGGTGTTCTCGTCCTGCGCCGGGCTCGCCGCCTCGCTCCCGCCGCTCGGCTCGCAAAACGTCGTCTGAGCGAGATGCGCACCGTCTCCTGCCCAGGTCCGGACGTCGTACGCGAGCGCGCCGGCGGGTGGCGTTGCCAGGCCCCGGACGAACGCGTCGCTGATCGGGGCGCCGTCGAGCGAGAGAGCTCCGGCGATGACGCGCGCCATGGTCCGTCAGGCCGGGTCGATGCGGTCGGCGTAGCGCGGAGCCGGCCCGAGCGGAGCGAACCGCTTCGCCTCCGACCCGCCGATCAGTATCCGGCCCTCACTCTCGACCCAGGCATGGGCGTGCAGGCGACCGTCCTCCTTCGTGACGCCGATGCGCAAATCGGGTCGGTAGCCGTGGCGCGCGAGCCAGGCCTGGAGAGCGAGAGCCTGCGTGAGACAGGTCGCCCGAGGAACATAGGCGCTCACCCGGGACACCGCCCAGGCCAGCTCTTCCTCAGAAGGGCGCGTGCCGCTAGGGCGGCGCTCCAGGCGGCCCACGAGACGCCTCAACTGGCCGAACGGGAGAGCTGTCACGCCGAGTCGAGCGGCAGTGACAACCCCCAGTGACTTCAGCAGGAGGAGCCGGCGATCGGCGGGAAGCGCGGCGAGCTTACGAAGAGCTCGCACCGCGGACCTCCAGCATGCCGGCGGCCGCCAGCTCGCCGAGCAGCCGCAGCACATCCCGCTCACAGCGCTCGGCCTCGACGTCGTACTCCGCCTCGATCCTGGAGCAGACCTCGCCAACGGCTCTCGGAGTCTGAACGAGCTCCCAGACGCGCGCGCCGACCGAATCCAGGCCGTAGTACACGCCGTCCGAGAGCGCCAGCATTACGGTCTCCCCCTCGAGCTGCGACGAGACCTGGTCGGTGCCGGCGACAACCGTCGAGTCACGGCTGATCGACGAGAGCCTCATCGCGCCACCCCGGCCATCTGGGATTCGATCATTTCGAGCACGTCCGCGAGCCGCTCGAGCACCTGCGGTCGCCGTAGGCGAAAAAGCGGCACGTTCCGGGCGAGCGTCGAGCAGTTGGCGAAGTGCTCGCGAGGTGCGGTGGTCCGGAGAATGCCGGCCGCCCACGAATGCCGGACGAACTCGATGGCGGCATCTCGCGGAGAGAGCGCCTCCACCTCGACTTCCTCGCCTTCGTCGAGGATGCAGGCCGCCGCGAGCGCCAGTGGGCGTACGGCGACGCCGCTCGCCGGTGGCTGGAACCCTTTGTCGAGCAGGGGATTGTACCTCGTCCATTCCTCGGCCGGAGCGCGAAGATAGGCAGCGGCCTCGCGCCATAGCTTCAGCTGCGGGAAGCCGGGAAACGCCTGCACTGGCCGCGAGTCGAGATCGAGCGCAAGCACGTCATCGGCCACCAGGGCATACCCGCGGGCGTTTAGGGCTGCCGCAGTCGTCGACTTTCCCCATCCGGAGCCGCCAAGGAGCGCGATCGCGCGGTCCTCGATCTCGACAGCGCTGGCGTGCAGGACGAGCCGCCCGCGCTGTGCCAGAAGAGTCGCGATTCCCGGCCCGAGGACGAAGGCGCGGACGGTTCCGGGGGCAGCGGCACGGGCGGCGTCCACGACGATCTCCTTCCCGCGCCGGACGAGCAGCCTGCCGACGCTCTCGAGAAAGAGCCGAGTCTCGTCCACGGTCGAGCGGTGACGGACGCGGTTGGCGGCACCGTCCGGAGGATCGCCTTCCACTTTTCCGGGCCGAACGAGGACGTCGGCGTCCCCTTCCCCCGGCGTGAGCTCCGGAAAGGGGAAGGTCGACCGGATGCCCAGGCCGTGCGCGACGTACGAGTAGGAGGCGCGCTCGCGGGTCATACCCGCCGTCTCACACGGCGCCAGGCCAGAAAACCGGGACCGAGCTTCCACGGCAGTGACGCAAGCCGCAACGCGTACGCGGACACGAGCCCGGCCGCGCCGTGCCTGGCAAGCGGCGAGTAGACCCGCATGTAAGGCGGTGACGGGAACACCCGCCCCGCGACCAGGCGGGATTTCGCCCGGATTGTGCCGGCGCTGGCAATCCGCTCGAGAGCGAGCGCCCCGGGCGGAGGCGAGCTGGCGTTGAGCATGACCTCCGCGGAATGCTCATTCGGAAGCTCGAGTGCCTCACCGAGCCGAGCCCCCTCGGGGACGAGCCGGACTCCCGTGCCGAATGCGGCCATCGCGTCTACACGACGCGCGAGATCGGCCGCCGAGCGCCACACCCGATGCTCGAGCACCGTGACGGCTCTCTCGAGGTCGCGCACGGGCTTGTCCGCGGCGATCCCGTGTTGAGCCGCATGCAAAGCGATGTGTAATGCCATAGCCGCGGGATTCAGCACCTTTACCGGCGTTCCACCTATGACCGCCGTCTCTGTTTCGGCCGCAAGCACCCGCCAGACATCCTCCGCGGAGACGTGAGCTCCCCAAAGCGAGCGATGGAGATCCAGCATCTGCGACCCGCGCACCCAGACGTGCGCGTGCAGCGGGATACGGTCGGGAACCTCCCGATCGTGCAGGAGCTTCGTGAAGCCGAGCCTGACAAGGACGGCCTCGGCCCTATCGAGGCCCGCGGGCGAGACCAGAAGGTCGGAATCCGAATAGGAGCGCCTCCCGGCCTGATAGAGCGAACGGGCGATCGACGGACCCTTCAAAAGGATCACATCCACCCCACTGCCGCGGAACGCATTCACGATTTCTGCGGTCATCACATCGACGTGGAGGTTCCAGACGACAGTGAGGGCGGCGGCCGACGGCCGCGGGGAGGTGTCCGACATAAGAGCCAGGATACTCGCCGCAGAGATTCAGGGCCCGTTCAGTAGAGGGCCAGAGAGCCCCTTCGGCGAGCCAGCCGAAGGCTCAGATCGAAGAGAAGAACGGCGACGGGGAGGGCCGCCGCGCCGAACGCCAGCAGGACGAGAGTCGGCGTCCCCCATCCCTCTCCGCGAAAGAGGGCGCCGCGTACCCCGTCGAACGCGAATCGCGTGGGCACGATCCTCGCGAGCGGCGCGAGCCAGCCCGGCAGGACCGAGATCGGGAAGTACGCTCCCCCGACCAGAGCCAGGGCGAGTGTGGCGAGGCCGATTAACGCCTGAGCGCGCCGGAATAGCAAGACGAAGGCGGCCAGCACGATGCCGACGCCCGTCATCGCCACCGCTGTGGCGAGGAGCACCAGAGTGAATCCGAGCCAGTCTGCGCGGGAGAGGTCGACGCCGAGCCAGATCCCAGCGACCAGGAGGTACAGCGTGGCGCGCCCCATCGCGAAGACGAAGTGAAAACCGGCGAAGCCCAGTGACATCTCCGTGGACGAGAGCGGCTGTGCGGCGAGCGCCTCCAGGGTTCCGGTGAGCTGTTCCTCGCGCATGCGCAGCGCGACCCGCGCGCTCGCCCCTATCACGACCAGGCTCAGCGCGACGCCGACGGCGGCGAACGCGAAGTACGTCGGCGCCCCCCCGAGGCCAGCGGTCGTGTCCGATGCGAACGTCCGCGAGATGAAGAAGTAGATGAGGAGGTTGAGCACTCCGAGCACGGCATCGAGGAGGAGCGACAGGCGATACGACCGGCTGACGAGGTAGTCCCTGCGCATCATCGTGTTCACGACTCGCAACCGCGGGAATCTAAGGCGCAAGCTCGAACCGCCCGTCACAGCGCGTGACGTCGTCGTGGTTGTGGGTCGCGATCACGGTCGCCAGAGCCGGCCGACGGTCCAGCGCCGCCCATAGCCGCTCCCGAGCGCCTTCGTCGAGCGAGCGCGTCGGCTCGTCCAGCAAGACCGCGCGAGGGTCGCCGAGCAGGGCTCGCGCGAACGCGAGCTGCTGCGTCATTCCAGTGGAGCATTTTGAAACGAGTTGCAGGGCTATTTCGCCGAGCTCGAGCTCGTCCTCGAGGGCGGCTACTGTCCGGTTTGCGGCCTTCGCGCCGAGTCCTCGGAGGCGCGCGAAGAGCCTGAGATTCGTGCGGCCCGACAGGCGGAGGTCGAACGAGCGCTCCTGCGAGAGCGACACACCGATACGCGAGCGTGCCTCCACGGTCCCGGCCTCCCAGCCCGCGATGGTGATCCGGCCTCTGCTCGGGGTGAGCGTGCCGGCGACGCACCTGATGATCGTGCTCTTCCCCGATCCATTCGGCCCCCACAGGGCGAGCCGCTCCCCCGGGGCGACGTCGAGATCCACGGGGCCAACCACCGTGCGGCCGCCAAAATCGCGCTCGAGACCCCGGATGACGAGGAGGGAAGAGGCTGCGCCGCCCAAGTCCGGTTCAGCCACCGACGAGGCTACGCGCTACCCGCGAGAACACCGAGAACGTCGGCCCCGTAGCGCTCGAGCTTTCCGGGCCCGACGCCCCGGACCCCGGCGAGCTCCCCCGGCGTCCGTGGGCGTCGCTCCGCCAGCTCGGCGAGCGTGGAGTCGTGGAAGACCACGAAAGCGGGAATGCCGTCCTTCCGCGCGCGCTCGAGCCGCCACGCCTTGAGCGCCACGAAGGCCGGCGAGCCCGTGTCCACGACGGGATGCTGCGCACGCGGGCGCGGTGCGATGCCCAGCTCGGCCAGGAACGGGCTCGGCTTGCCCGCCCAGGTCACCAGAAGGTGCCGCCTGGCCCTCGTGATGCCGACGTAGAACAGCCGTCGCTCCTCGTCGACCGCCTGGGCGCTCTTCGCCTGCCGGCACGGCAGCTCGCGGTCTTCCAACCGGGGAAGGAAGACGGCGTCGAACTCGAGCCCCTTCGCCCGGTGGAGCGTGAGCAGGTTGACTCCCCGGCCGTCGCCGTCCACGAAACGGGCTCTCAGGTCGCCGACGAAGTCGGAGATGGTGCGCACGCCGTCGTCGAACTCGACCGCGAGAGAGACGAGGCGGCGGAGATCCTCCTGGCGGGTCGTCTCGGATTCGCCCAGGCCGTCGGGAATGGGGACGAGCAGGCCTTCGCTCTCGGCGGCGAGGCGGACGTTCTCGGCGATCGCAGTCGATCCGGACGGCCCCAGCCGTGCCAAGAGCCGCCGTGCCGCCGCGCGCGCCAGGAAGGCGC
>JACCTQ010000267.1 GCA_013812265.1 Actinomycetota bacterium | reverse complement strand
AGTCTGCTCGCGAGACGTAGGCGAGCCTCGGCCTCGTGGGGCACCACGCCGATGTCGCTGTACGTGTCGGCGACCCGCTCCAGATCCCCCGCGGCCTCGGCCCGTCCGACGTCCAACCAGCGAGTCTCGATCGATGCTCGCCGCTCGATCTCACCGAAATCCTCGGTTCTTCCGCGCTCCCGCAGGCTGCGGGCCAGAGCGGGAGCCCAGTACGCGGGAAAGACACGCTCCGCGGCCGTTACGCGAGCGAAGAGCTCGTCGAGGAGGGCGTACGCCTGGTCCGTGCTCCCCGTCACCAACAAGAGGCCGGCGTTGTCCGCCAGGGCCGGAAGGAGCACTTGCGAATCCTCCGCGGCCCGCGCCAGTCTCAGGGACCGGTCGGCATCGGAGGATGCAGCCTCGGCATCCCCGCGAGCAAGCCGGATGAGCGCCCGAACATCGCGAGCGACTATTTCCATGTAGTGCGGCGAGCCGGCCTCCGTCTCGGCGATGAACGCTTCGGCAGCGGGAAGCGCGACGTCCCAGTGACCGAGGTAGTACTCATCCAAGGCGCATTCAGCTCGGAGCCAGCGAGCGACCCCGGGTAAGCCCATCCGCTCGGCAAGGGCGAGCCCTTCGCGGTGAAGCTCGATGCTCCGCCGAAGCTCACCGAGCTCCCCGAGGACAGACGAGAGGTTGATGTAGGCTCGGCCGATCTCGGGCGTACTCGTCTCGCGGGCGAGCGCGATCGCCCGCTCGAGATCCTCGAGGCCTCCGCGGTCACCGAGCTTCACGCGGGAGACCCCGGCGACGTTCAGCGCGCGCACGCGAGCCTCGTCCAGGTCGAAGGCCTCCGCCATGGCGAGGGCCTCGCGGGCGAGCCGGAGTGCCTTCTCGCCCTGATCCCCGAGGCTGGAGAAGCGCGCCAGATCGGTGAGCACGACAGCCTTCGACGGCGACGCGGCCGAGTGGGTCACCAGAGCCTCCGCGGCCTCCAGGTGGGGCCAGGCGTGCTCCCGGCCGCTCGCGAACCAGTGATGAGCGACGAGTGCGACCTCCGCCCTGGCAGCCTCCTCGGTGTCCCCGAGAGCAAGGAGCCCGTCCCGGGCCTGGAGAAAGACCTGCTCGTCGCCGCGAGCGTCCAGGGCAAGTGCGAGACCGCGCGAAAAGAGCAGATGAGGGCGCTCGGGGTCGGGCTCGGGGGCAAGTTCGAGAGCGACTTCATAGAACCGCTCCGCGGTTGCGAAGGCGTTCAGTGCGAAGGCGCGCTCGCCGGCCTCACGAAACGCGACCCGCGCGGGCGCGGCGAAGGGGTCGATCGAAACTCCCGCCGCGTGAGCGAATTCGATGGCGCTGCGGTAATGGTGGGCGAGCATCTCCGAACGATCCTCGGACCGCTCCGGCGAGAGCGACTCGAGCCATTCCGCAGCTCGCCGGTGCTTCTCCACCCGCAGCCGGCGCGGAATCTGCCCGTAGGCGACGTCGCGAACGAGCAGGTGCCTGAAGGAGTACTGCGCCTCCCCGGCGACGCTGGAGCGCCGCTCGCGCCGCACGAGCTCTCTCCGCTCCAACTCGTGAAGCGCCTCCTCGACCGCCCAGCTCTCACGACTCCCGATCCCGGTCATCGCCCCGAGCCAGAACACCTTTCCGACGACGGCAGCGTCCTGGAGCAGCGACTTCTGATCGGCGGAAAGGCCGTCGAGTCGTGCCGCGATGATGCCCTGGACCGATTCGGGCAGCGGTAGGTCGGCGTCCGACGAGAGTCCTCTCTCCGTCAAGAGTCGTGCGAATTCCTCCGTATAGAGCGGATTTCCGCCGGCCCGCTGGAGCAGCGTGGCCTGCAGCTCGGCAGGCAGAACGGAGCGGTCGAGCAGGGAGTGGAGAAGACGCGCTGTCTCGTCCTCCGACAGCGGAGACAGGGAGAGCGTCACAGCGTTCGGTTTTCCTCCACCCCAACCGGGCCGGAGGGACAGGAGCTCGGGCCGCGCCGTCGCCAGCACGAGGATCGGCACGCCGCCCGCCCAGTCGACGAGATGGTCTACGAAATCCAGGAGACCCTGGTCGGCCCAGTGGAGATCCTCGAAGACGAGCACGAGGGGATTCCGCTCGGCGAGTGCTTCGAAGAAGCGACGCCAGGCGGTGAACGCCTCGCTCCGCCTGTCGCCTCCGAGCTCGCCCTCGGCGGACAATCCGACGAGGGGACGCAACTGCGCCGTGACCCATTGCGCCTCCGTCGCGTCGTCGATGCTTGCCTCGACCGCGCGGCGGAGCTTCTCCTCGGCGACACCGGCTGCATCGTTCTCGGCGATGCCGGCGTGCGCCTTGACCATCTCACCCAGGGCCCAGAAGCTCAGCCCCTCGCCGTAGGGGAGCGAGCGCCCCTGACGCCAATAGATGAGGTCCGGCTGCTGCTCCACGGCTCGGAAGAGCTCGTAGAGGAGCCTGCTCTTCCCGATTCCCGGTGTTCCGACGAGGGTCACGAGCTGGGGCGCCTGCTCTGCCCGCACGCGCGCCAGGGACTCCACGAGGAGCTCGAGCTCCCGGGTACGGCCGACGAGCGGGGCGCTCACATCCTGAACCACGTCGACGCCGTAGCGCGACCTCGCCTCGACGACCTCCCAAACCGCAATCGGGTCGGCCTTCCCTTTGGCCTGGACCGGCTCTGCGGCCCGGTGCTCGATGACCCGCTCGGTTGCGCGGTGGGTCGTCTCGTCTACGACGATCCCGTTCGCGGGCGCCGCCGACTGCAGCCGCGCCGCCGTGTTGACGACGTCGCCCGACGCCATGCCCTCACCCTCCGAGGGCCGTGCACCGAGTGCAACGAGCGCCTCCCCGGTCGTGATTCCGATGCGAACCTGAAGCTCGCCGTCTTCCGCGATCGCATCGCGGATCGCGAGCGCGGCCCGCACGGCGCGCTCCGGGTCGTCCTCGTGCGCCGTCGGGGCGCCGAAGAGCGCCATGACAGCGTCGCCGATGAACTTCTCCACCGTGCCGCCGAAGCGTTCCAGCTCGCTCCGCAGGCGTGCGTAGTACGGCGAGAGCATCGCGCGCACGTCCTCCGGATCCAGCCGCTCGGCCCGCCCCGTGAATCCGACCAGGTCCGCGAAGAGCACGGTCACGACCTTGCGCTCCTCGCGCGCCGGCTCCGATGGGATGAGCGGAGAGCCACATCCCGAGCAAAAGCGTGCATCAGCCGTGTTCTCGTGGCCGCACCGTTCGCACATCAGCACGGCGTTGAGTCTACGACGCTCAGTCGAGAGGGCGCGCCTCGGCGTCT
>JACCTQ010000248.1 GCA_013812265.1 Actinomycetota bacterium | reverse complement strand
ACTGGCGTCGCTTCTCTCGGGCCATCGAGGCGGTCATGGCAGGTGGGGTGTGAGCGATCCGGTCGAGGGCTACCTCAGCGAGCTCGAACGGACGCTGCCCCGGGCACACAAGCTCAGGAACCGCATTCTCGCCGAGACGGAGGATCACCTTCGGGAGACGGCGCAGAAGCTCGGGCCTGAGCTGGCAATCGAACGTTTCGGCGCGCCTCGCGAGCTCGCGCGCCAGTTCGTCCCAGCCTATGCCCGTTTCTACGCTCGGTTATCCGCCTGGGCAACGCTCGTGGTCGTGACCGGTTTCGTCGCGCTGCTCTATCCGATTCCCGAGAACGTGCTCCCTCCGGCTCCCTGGCCCGAAGGCGGGAAGCCCGACTACCTGGCGTGGAAGCAGCACGCCGTGGCGGCCCTCTTCCTGCTCGCAGTCGGAGCGTGGACCGTTGCGGTAGCGACCCCGCGCCGGCACGTCTCCGTGTCGATCTTCGCCACGCTGACTGCCCTCGGCTCACTGGTCGCTGCTGCTGTCCTCGGCGCGGTGGTCAGCTTCCAGTGGGCCGAGGCTGTTCCCGGCACACCCGGCTGGCTGGCGTGGCTCTCGCTGGGAGCGATCGTTCCGATCGTGCTCGCGGCCACACCGCTGGCTCGCGCCCGGCTGGCTCGGAGACAGCTCCGCCGCGACTGAGCGAGCAGCCGGCCCGCCTGCCGGGGGTACGATAGGCGGGTGGCCGTAACAGCCAAGCCCAAGCTCGATGCGCGCAGCATTCGCGCCGACTTCCCCATCTTCGAGCAGCAGTTCCACGGCAAGCCGCTGAGCTTTCTCGACTCGGCCGCCAGCGCGCAGAAGCCGCGCCAGGTGCTGGACGCCATGCGTGCGTTCTACGAGACCTCTTACGCCAATGTGCACCGTGGCGTCTACCAGCTCGCCGAGCGGGCGACGGAGGCGTACGAAGGCGCCCGGCAGACCATCTGCTCCTTCGTCAATGCAGACTCGACCCGCGAGATCATCTTCACGCGCCAGGCGACCGAGGCACTGAACCTCGTCGCCTACTCGTGGGGCCTCAACAATCTAGGCCCTGGGGATGTCGTCGTCGTCACCGAGCTGGAGCACCATTCGAATTTCGTGCCGTGGCAGTACATCGCCGGGCGTACCGGCGCAGAGCTCCGTCTGATCCGGATCGACGACGCCGGCGAGCTCGAGCTCGACAATCTCGACGAGCTTGCCGCCGGCGGGAATATCAAGGTGGTCGCCGCCAACTACGTCTCCAACTCGATCGGAACAGTGAACCCTGTCGAGCGGCTGTCTGCCTGGGCGCACGAGCACGGGGCGATCATGGTGGTAGACGCCGCGCAAGCCGCGCCGCACCGGCCGGTCGATGTGCAGGCGCTCGACTGCGACTTTCTCGCCCTCTCGTCACACAAGCTCTGCGGTCCCACCGGCGTGGGCGCCCTCTGGGGCCGGCGCGAGCTGCTCGAGAAGATGGAGCCCTTCAACCTCGGGGGCCACATGATTCGAAAGGTCACGCTCGAGCGGACGACGTGGGGCGAGCTGCCGTACAAGTTCGAGGCCGGGACCGGCCCGATCGCCGAGGCTGTCGGCTTCGCTGCCGCGATCGACTACATCGGCCGCGTCGGGCTCGAAGCGATCGAGGAGCACGAGCAGACGCTCGTCACGAACGCACTCGAGAGGATGATCGAGATCGACGGCATCGTCACCTACGGCCCTCCACCGGAGCGCCGCGCGGGCATCATCTCATTCAACCTCGACGGGATCCATCCGCACGACGTCGCGCAGATACTCGATCTCGACGGCGTTGCCATACGCGCCGGGCACCACTGCTGTCAGCCGCTGATGTCGAGGTTCAACGTGGCCGCGACGAACCGTGCGAGCTTCTATCTCTACACGGTGCCCGAGGAGATCGATCGCCTCGTCGAGGGCCTGCACAAAGTGAAGCGGATGCTCGGATGATTACCGCACAAAATCCTACGCATTTTGTGCGGGGTCTGGAGTGTCCCCTCGCTTCGCTCGGGAACGCTTATGACTGAGTTCGATCAGCTCTACCGCGAGGTCATTCTCGACCACTACAAGAACCCTCGTGGACACGGAGTGATGGAGCACGCCGATGCGCAGGCGGAGGGCCAGAACCCGTTTTGCGGCGATGAAGTCTCGATCTACGTCTCCTTCGGTGACGACGGAGATCGGATCGAGGACGTCAAGTTCTCCGGCCGTGGCTGCGCGATCAGCCAGGCCGCCACATCGATGCTCACCGAGATGGTCAAGGGCCGGTCGGTCGTCGAGATCGCCGAGCTTCCGAAGGAGGAGCTCCTCGAGGAGATCGGCATCCCACTGACGCCGATCCGCCTCAAGTGCGCGATTCTCGGACTCGGGGTGCTCAAGGTGGCGCTCCACAAGGCGAAGGGAACACCTTTGCCCGAGGAGTGGGCGGGCCTGGACGAGCTCCAGCTGACCTGACGTCATGGCGGAGCTCGACGTGTGCCCGGTCGACGAGCTGCCGCCGGGATCGGTGAAGATCGTTCGCGCCGGTGAGATCTCGGTCGGCGTCTACAACCTCGGCGGCGAGCTCTACGCGCTCGAGGACCGCTGTTCCCACGATGACGGTCCCCTCGCCGAGGGCGACTTCGATCCAGACACCGGTGTCGCTGTCTGCCCGCGTCACGGCGCGCATTTTGACATTCGCACGGGGAAGGCCCTGACCCTCCCCGCATACATCCCGGTCGACACGTTCCCCGTGCGCGTGGACGACGGAATGGTCAAGGTCGAGATCACCTGAGTCGGATTGCTGTCCATCTCGCTGGGTCGCTACACTGGCGCTACCGCGGAAAGGAGGTGGTCCGATTGGCAGAAGACTGTTCGGGCAGTGGAGGTACTGCCCCGTAGGGGCGTGTCCCAGGGACCTAAGGGGAATCGCCTAGCCAGCGTGTGGGACTCGCGCTTGCGCGCCGCCGGTAACGATCACCGGCAGGAAGCGTCCCTACTAATCCAAGGGTAGTAACCAGGCTGGGGCCGGACGTTTGTCCGGCCTCAGTTGTTCTCGGCCACGCTGCAACTGGGGAGCGAGCGCCGGAGCAGCTCGATCGGCTCCCCCGTCTCGGTGTCCTCTTCCCGTCCGAAAGCTGTGTAGCCAAGCCGCTCGTACAGGCGGCGAGCGTCGTTGTTCCAGGCTTCCACTCCGATCTCGGCCGCGAGCGCACCTTGGTTCCCTGCGTCGTCCTCCGCGGCGCGGATCAGCGCCGTGCCGATGCCGAGACGCTGAAGATTCGGCATGACGGCAAGGGACCAGAGCACTGCAACTCCCTCGCCGGCCTTCCGTTCCCGATCGATGCCGATGCGACCCACCGCGTAATCGTTCGCGACGGCGACCAGGAAGTCCACGCCGCTTCCTCGTTCCGACATCGTCCGTCGGACTCGGGCGGCTTGCTTTGCCTGGTGCCCGTACCACTCGAGGTCGGGTAGGTCGCTTGGCCTGAGCTGGCGAACAGCGATCGCCAGCGAGATCGTGAAGCGAGTCAGGCCGCTCGGCGCAGCTGCTCGTCGAGCGGTACGGGCTCGATCCCGAACGTCGCCGGGGCGTCGTCGTCCGCGACCACGTTGTCCGGCCCCTCGAGCATCCGCAG
>JACCTQ010000150.1 GCA_013812265.1 Actinomycetota bacterium | reverse complement strand
CGCAGGCGGTGTTGCTCCTGCAGCCCCTCCTGCGCTGTTGGGACGGCCACTGCCGCACCTGCTCACAAGCAATCGACCTCCACCAGCTCCTCCTGTTTCCACGCCGTGAGTGACAAAGTCCTACTAGCACTCCCGTGGTATAAGACCCGAAGCCGATGGCCTAGAGGATCTTTGCATTGAGGCAGCGCTCGAACGCTGCCCGCCTCCCTCGCCTCACCGCGCTCAGCGAGCGTTGGTGGAGCGCGGCTTCCCGCAAAGACCTCTGAGAGAAAGGTGTAGCTCCCATGGCCGACTCGGCAGCGGAACCCCCCGTGATCTACCAGCATCCGCTCGCGTATCTCCTCGGACTGGAGGGAGTCGCCCTTCTGCGCGCGTTCTCCGGCGCGTACGACCGCGAGTTCACGCTCGCGCGGTTTCGCGAGATCCGAGCGCTGCTCGAGTCGCAAGACGCATTCGGCGCCGGCACCGAGGCGCGCCCGATCTCCACGCGCGACGGCTATGACAGTTGGGCGCCGTCGTACGACGAGCAGCTGAACCAGCTGCTCGAGATCGAGCAGCCGATCGTGCGCGTGATTTTCGATGGGCTTCCCATCGGCGTCGCGCTCGACGCCGCGTGCGGCACCGGGCGACACGCCTCGTACCTCGCATCGCTGGGGCACACCGTGATCGGCGTCGACTCGTCGCCGGGGATGCTCGCGCGTGCCCGCGAGAAGGTTCCGCAGGGCGACTTCCACGAGGCCGACATCGAGGAGCTGCCGCTCGCCGACGACTCCGTGGACCTGGTCGTCTGCGCGATCGCGCTCGTGCACCTCGCCGACATCGACGGCCCGTTCCGCGAGTTCGCGCGGGTGTTGCGCCCCGGCGGGCACCTCGTGGTCTCCGATCAGCGCGGCCTGATCGGCGACATCATCTCCCCGGTCGTGTTCGACGGCCCGGAACTCGACAACCCGGAGGGTGAGCGCGGATACCTCCCGGCGTACGCGCACCTCACGAGCGAGTACCTCGCCGCGGCCCTCTCACTCGGATTCCAGGTGCTCAGGTGCGAGGAGCCGCGCGTCCCGTCGCCGCTTCTCGACGACGAGGGCCGGACGATCGGCGACGGCAAGCGGCTGCCACGGCAGGACCCCAACGACCCGCCGTATACCTGGGCCCTGCACGCCGAGGCGATCGACGCGACGAACGCGGCCTGGCGCGGAAAGCCATCGTCGATCATCTGGCACTTTCAGCTCCCACCGGGCTGAGTCACCAGAACCCACGCAATGATCCCGTAGCCACCGAGGGTCTGGCGCCGCGCGATACTGGCGTCATGCCCGGCTCGACGAGGTCGCCTCCGGGCTCTGGCGGTTCACGGTCACCCGGAGCGGCATGCCACCGACGATGACGGCGTACGTGCTGCGGGACGGAGAGGAGGACACGATCCTGGTCGACCCGCTCGTCGGCGGCGAGGTCGAGACTCGGCCACGAGCTCTGCGCAACACGGCTCGACGACCGCTCGGCCCTTCCGGCCGCTACGCGGCGGCGAGACGCACCTCGAGAGCGAGCGTCGCCACGTCTGGTACGAGCAGCGCTTCCTGCCGACGCTGGACGTGCTCACCCGGCTCGACGTCGAGCGCGTGCTGGTCACGCACGGCGAGGCGGTGCTGCCCGACGGCGCCCGTGAGCTGGCGGGGGTGTCTGGCACGGCCGCCGTGGAGCAGGTCGTCGCTGTATTGACCACGGCTGTGGCCCGCGAGACTGCGTACCCGCTCTGGTCGACGTGTTGGCCTGTCAGACGACAGCTTCCGGAGCCGACGTCAATCGATGCCAGGCAACCATCCCGGGCGATACGGCACCCAGGTCGACCTCGGCAGATCGGCGTGCGCCTTCGCGTACGCCTCGGAGGACTTCGTCGTCTCGCGCTCGACGCTGGCGCCGTGGCGTGCCGCGGTCTCCGAGACCGTGTAGACGACGCCTCCGCCGATCCCGCGCCCCCGGGCGCCGACTGCGACGACGATGGCGGACTCGGAGCCGGCGCCCACGATGATGTGCTCGGTGCCGCCGGGGCAATGGAAGAAGTCCCACGCCCGCAGCCGGCGCTCCTGCTCCTCGACGATCAGCAAGCACTCGCCGGTCACCACCAGGAAGCCCTCCTGCGCCTTCTCCCGGTGATACATGCCCATCACCTCCCCCGGCGCGAGCACGCTGATGTTGATTCCCAGCTGAGGGAACCGCCGCTTGCCTTCGAAGGTGCAGTAGCACCCGAGCGGCCCCTCGTTGCGCCACCGCGACTCGCGAGCGTTGACGACGAACCAGCCCTCGCCGTCGACGACGAGACCGTTCTTGCTCATCCGGAGCGGGGCCTCGGGCGTCATGCGGCGGTCACGCGTGGAATCTTGCAGGATC
>JACCTQ010000114.1 GCA_013812265.1 Actinomycetota bacterium | reverse complement strand
GGCGAGGAGGAGCGGTCTCGCCCGGGCCGGCCGGTTTCCGTCTACTTTCTCCGCGACGGCAGAGTGGCGGCCGCCCGCCGAGCCGTCGACACGGCGACCGTCCGGGCTCCCAGTGCCGCGCTCCTCGCGCTCCTCGAGGGGCCGAACGAGGACGAGCGCTCCGCGGGGCTCTCCAGCGCTCTCCCGGCCGACGCGGAGCTCATCGACCTGGCGACGCGACGGGGAACCACCCGCGTCCGCCTCTCGCCGGAATTCCTCCCTGCGAACGACCGCCGGCTCCTGCGCAGGCGCATCGCGCAGGTCGTCTACACGCTGACCCAGTTCCCGGGGGTCTCCCGCGTGCGACTCGAGGTGCAGTCGACAAACGCGCAAGGCGGACTCGGGAGAGTCCATCGCATCCAGGGCGCAGAAACTCGGCGCGAGCTGGAGCAGCTCACCCCCGTCATCTTCCTCGAGTCGCCCGTCGTCGGCGACCGCGTGCAGAGCCCGATTCACCTGCGCGGAACCGCGAACACCTTCGAGGCCAACTTCACCATCCGCGTGCTGGATCGGGATGGTCGCATGCTGCGGGAGCACTTCGCCACGGCGACGTCGGGCACCGGCACCCGTGGCACTTTCGACGTCCGCTTCCCCGTCCCGGGCGATTACGAAGGCCCGATCGAGCTCCTGGTCTTCGAACCGTCAGCCGCGGACGGCAGTGAGCTCTTCCCGGTGCGTGTCCCGCTGACGCTGGTCCGCTAGCCCTGTCCCCCGCAGACCTGTTCCGGCGAGCCGTGCCGAGGGGTCAGACCCGCAAACGTGTAGCTCGCGGCTGCGCGAACCGGGAATGAGCATCACGCCAAAAGCAGGGCTTCGCTCGGTCAGGGCGATTGCCAGCAACAACCATGCTCCTGCGAAGGTAAGGCGAGTACTGAACACTAGACCGAGGTCAAGGCCCCATAGAGCCGCAGCCCTCCTAGCGCCGTGTCGCCGCGCCCAATCACCTCGTGCCGAGGGGTCAGACCCGCAAACGGAAGTGAAACGGGAATGTGCCGGAAGTGTGACGTACAGAACGAAAATCCCGCTTGTTGCGATCATGAAGCCGGTCGAAGCGTTGCAGTTCCGTTGCAGGGTCTGACCCCATAGTGGAGCCGTCACAAGGTGCGACGAAAGCCTGACGCCTGGGCGCCTCCGCCCCTCAGATCTTTGGCAGGATCTCGCGCTCGTAGAAGCGGAAGAAACCTTCCTGGTCAGATCCGACCTGGTGGATGTAGACGTGGTCGACCCCGGCGTCGGCGAACTTCCTGATCTGCTCCAGGTGGCGATCCGGATCGGGCCCGCACGCGACGCTCTCCGCTACGTCGTCTTCAGTGACCATCTGGGCGGCCTGCTCGAAGTGGCGGGGCAGCGCGAGCTCCTGTGAGAGATCGCCCTTGATGCCGGCGTTCGGCCACACCTCGAACGCCGTCTTTCGCGCCTGCTCCTCGTTTTCGGCCCAGCAGACCGTAACCTGCCCGTACTTCGGGCCGGTGCCGCCCGCCTCCGCGTAGCCCTGCACGATCTCCTCGTCCGGCGCAACGGTGACGAGCGCATCGCCCATTTGACCTGCCAGCTCGGCCGCGTTCGGTTTGCTCGCCGCGACCGCGATGGGCACCGGCTCCTCCGGCAGGGTGTAGATGCGGGCGTTCTCCACGGTGTAGTGAACGCCCCGGTGCGTCTGGTAGCCCCCCTGCCACAGCAACCGGATGACGTCGATTGCTTCTTCGAGCATCTCGAGCCGCTCGTCGGGCGCAGGCCAGTGGTCGCCGAAGATGTGCTCGTTCAGATTCTCGCCGGTTCCGAGGCCCAGGAAGAACCGACCGGGCATCATCGCGCCGCAGGTCGCAGCGGCGTGGGCGATGATGCCGGGATGCGTTCTGATTGTGGGACAGGTGACGCCTGTCCCGAGGCGGAGTCGCTCCGTCACCTGCGCGATGCCGCCGATGACGCTCCAGACGAACGGGCTGTGGCCTTGGGAGTCCACCCAGGGATGGAAGTGGTCGGAGATGAGCGCGAAGGTGAAGCCGGCCTCTTCCGCGGCCTTCGCATTCCGAACGAGGTCGCTCGGCCGGTGCTCCTCACTGGACAGCGCGTACCCGAGCTCGGTCATATCGCTCACATACCGGAGAGCTGCGTTCGCTAAACCGCACGTCCGATGCAACACTTAACCGAGCCTTAAACGGGCAACAATGGGGCGTTAAGAGCAGGTCTCTATACCACGGACGGAATGCACGGACGCTCGACGATAGGCCTTTTCCTGGCTGGGCTCGTGGCGGCCGCCACACTCGGTGCGGGAGCGGCGCTAGGCGCCGCCTGGCTGCTCGGTGGCTTCGATCGCGGCACGACGACGGTCCGCGAGATCGCGGGCGACTCGACGTCTCAGGCGGGATTCGAGACGGGCGGCGCGCTCTCGATCAACGAGATCTACAACCGGAGCTTCCGTGGTGTGGTGCAGATCTCCACGAGCAGCAGATCGGTCCCGGTCGATCCGTTCTGGAGCTTCGGCGTTCCACAGGAGCAGCAGGGGCTCGGCTCCGGCTTCGTCTACGACAAGGCCGGCCACATCGTGACGAACTATCACGTCGTCGCTGACGTTGTGCGCGGATCGGGCTCGATCGATGTGAGCTTCTCGAACGATGCGAGCATGAAGGCGCGCGTCGTCGGCTCCGACCCGTCCATGGACATCGCCGTTCTGAAGGTCGACGCGAACTCGCGCGCACTGACGCCGCTCGCGCTCGGTAGCTCGGATCGTTTGCGCGTGGGCGACGCCGTGGTTGCGATCGGAAACCCGTTCGCGCTCACCCGGTCCGTCACGGCGGGCATCGTGAGCGCGCTCGGCCGCCCGCTCCAGACAGAGAGCGGCTTCACCGTGGACGACGTCATCCAGACCGACGCTCAGATCAACCCCGGCAACTCGGGCGGCCCGCTGATCAACGCCCAGGGACGCGTCATCGGAGTGAACACCGCCATCGAGACGGGGAACTCGGGGGTGCGAGGGAACATCGGCATCGGGTTCGCCGTCCCGATCAACACTGTCAAGGACTCGGTCGACGAGCTCATAGAAAGCGGTCATGTCGAGCATGCCTACCTGGGCATCCAAGCCCGGCCGATCGAGGACCGGCTCTCACGGCTCTTCCGCCTGCCCGTGAAGGAGGGCTTGCTCGTGGAACGCGTCACACCGGGAAGCGGGGCCGCCAAGGCGGGGCTGAGAGCCGGCCGGACGCAGGTGATCGTGGCCGGAGAGACGTACGTGCTCGGCGGCGACGTGATCGTCAAGGCGGACGGCGAGCCCGTCTCGACGGTCGAGAAGCTGCGCGACGTCATCGCCGAGAAGAAGCCAGGCGACGACCTGAAGCTCGAGGTCTATCGAGGATCCGAGAGAAAGACGATCGAGGTCGAGCTCGGCCGCCAGCCGGCCCGGCTCACTCCGTAGTCAGCGGGGCGGCTCTAGGCCTGCTCGGCCGCCGCCTTCAGACCTTCGCCGAACGTGGGGAAGGCGTGGTGGGCGTGCGCGAGGTCGTCCACGGTCGCCCTGAGCCGGAGAGCCACGGTGAGCCCCTGGATGACGTCGCTGGCGTTCGGGCAGACGGCATGGACGCCGAGCACCCGCCTGCTTTGCCTGTCGAAGACGATCTTGTAGAGGCCCCGTCTCGTGTTCGTGTAGGCGGCCCGCTGGACGCTGCTTACTGGATGCTTCACCACTCCGACCGCCAGTCCCTGCTCGCGCGCCTGTCCTTCTGTCAACCCGATTCCGGCCAGCTCCGGCTCGGTGAAGATCGCTGTCGGCAGCAGCGAATAGTCCGCGGCCGAGCCGTTACGGCCGAACATGTCGTCGATTGCGATCCGCGCCTGGTACTGCGCGATGGGCGTGAACTGGGCCAGACCCGTGACGTCCCCCGCGGCCCAGATTCCCTCCGTCGTGGTGCGGAGGCGCTGGTCCACCGTGATCCCTCGCGGGGTCTGCTCGACGCCCACGCGGTCGAGCTCGAGCTCCTCCACGTTGGGATGCCGGCCGGAGGCAAGCAGGATCTGCGCGATCCGTCTTTGCCCGGGCGACCCTCCGTTCGGGGAAGTCAGCGTGGCAACGATCGAGCCGTCTTGTGCGGTGACGCGGCCAACTCGGGTTTCGGTCAGGATCTCGATGCCTTCGTCGGCCAGGGAGGCGGCCAGCTCGTCCGACGCGTCGGCGTCCGAGCGCGGCGTGATTCGCGCCGCACCCTGCACCAGCGTCACCCGCGAGCCGAAGCGCGAGAACACCTGGGCGAGCTCGAGCCCGACCGGCCCCCCGCCCACGACGAGCAGCGATTCCGGCACCTCGGTCAGCTCGAGCGCCGAGACGTGGTCGACCCAGCCGGCGTCAGTGAGTCCCTCGATCGGAGGTGTCGCCGTCCTCGATCCGGTCGCGATCATGATGCGCTCCGCGCTGAGCTCACGGTCGCCCACGCGTACCGTGCGCGGGTCGACGAAGGCCGCTGTGCCGTCGACCGTCGTGAAGCCGGCATCCCCCAGCCGCTTGATCCAGCTCTCTTGCGGCGCGACGAGCTCGTCCTTGCGGGCCTTGATCTTCGCCAGGTTCGCGCGCGCCGGGCCGACCTCGATTCCCAGCACGCCGGCCAGCGAGTTGATCTCGTGCAGGAGCTCTGCTGCCACCACGTATGCCTTCGTCGGCTTGCAAGCCACGTTGGGGCAGCTGCCACCCCAGCGAGTGCTCTCGACGAGGGCGACGCTGGCGCCGAACTCACGAGCCGCCTTCTGCGCGCCGTCGCGCGCCCCCGACCCGGCGCCGAGAACGATGAGGTCGTAGCTTTCGGCCGGCACGAGTACTCCTTCCGAGGGAGGTCGAGCGATAGCCTACGCCGGTGGAGAGGCTCGAGCCGGGAAGCATCGTCCTCGAAAGCGAGGGCGTGGTCGAGGACGAGCAGCTCTGGCGGGGCGACGGCGAGGCCGATCACGCCGGCTGGTCGTGCGTGCGCACCGACCCGTTCCCGTGCCCGGCAGAGGCCTGCACGTTCATCGCCGAGTTCATGACTGCGGCGCACCTGATTCTCGTATGGGAGCAGCGCGACGATCCCAACCTGCTCCGGCACGCCCAGCGAGCGAAGGACGTGGGTCGCAATCCGCGTGTCGAGGTGTACGACCCTTCCTATGGACCCAGTGCCTCGTACTACGCCTGGGAGGCAGCCGGGCGACCGGTGCACGGGATTCGCGCCGCTTGATCGAGCAGCGCTTCGGCGAGTCGCAGCCCTTCGCCGTCGGGGTCGAGGAGGAGGTGATGATTCTCGACGCCGAGACCTTCCTGCCTATCCCCGCCGTCAATACCCTCGTCTCGGAGGCGGAGAAGCTGGATCTGCCCGGGCGGCTCACCACCGAGCTGCACGCCTCGGTCGTCGAGCTCAAGACGAATCCGTGCGCTTCGGCGGCTGACGCACTGGACGCGCTGCGACAGCTTCGCCGCGCGGGCGCCGAGATCGCAGCACGGCACGGTCTGCGGCTCGCGGCGGCCGGGACTCACCCGATCAGCCGGCCCGAGGAGCTCGAGATCGCCGACGAGCCGCGATACCGAGAGTTCGTCGAGTACGCGGGCGTCTCCGCCAGGCGCCAGGGCGTCAGCGGGCTACACGTGCACGTCGCGATGCCGGACGCCGACTCGTGCTTCCAGGCGCTCGAGGGAACTCTGCCCTGGCTGCCGCTCATCCTTGCGGTCTCGGCTAATTCACCGTTTCTCGCCGGAGTAGCGACGGGGCTTGCGTCCAATCGCGCCGAGGTACTCGCCCAGCTTCCTCGCAGCGGACCGCCGCCGGCCTTCCGCTCGTACGCTGAATGGGAGTCGTTCGTGGAGCGTTTCCCCCTCGCGACCGACTACACCAACTTCTGGTGGGACATCCGGCCGCATCCGCGCTTCGGGACGCTCGAGATCCGCATGCCGGACCAGCCCACGCGCGTGGAGCGTTCAGGCGGGCTCGCGGCCTTGCTCCAGGCCGTGGCCGTAAGCGTGCTGAGGCTGGCACCCCGGCCCCACGACCCAGGCGAGCGCGGCGTGTATCAGCAGAACCGCTGGGCCGCCCTCCGCCACGGGATGCGCGCCGAGCTCATCCATCCGGACGGGCGCAGCGTTGCCTCAGCAGAGCGCCTGACCGACGAGCTCATGGAGCTGATCGAGCCCGCTTCGCAGGAGCTCGGGTCGACTGCGCTCCTGCAAGCCCTCGATCGAGCGCAAGGCGAGGGAGAGCGCCAGCTTGCCGTCGCGCGCGACCAAGGTCTCGTAGCGCTCTGCCGAGACCTCGCCGACCGATTTGCTCCGGCGCTCTAGCCTAGGGGGTGTTCTCAATAGAGGATTGATCGACGGGGTCGATCAATCCTCTAGGATCGGAAGCGTGCCGGTGGAGTCGGAATCGATTCAGGTGAGCGGGATTCGCTGCGAGCGGTGCGTGAATCGGCTCGCCGCGGCACTCAAGGATCAGCCGGGCCTCGAGTTCGCGAACGCGAACCTGATGGGCCAGGTCACCCTCGGTTGGGACGGCGAGCAAACGAGTCGGGACGTGCTCGTGGAAGCGATGTCTCGCGCCGGCTTTCGTCCGGTCTCTGACTAGCTGTAGCGGTCTCCGAGCAGCCCGGGAGACTCCCCGCCCGGCCCCTGACCTTCCGAGCCGAGGTCGCTTCGAATGCGCGCGCGCTCCTGACCGGCCGGGTCTGCTCCGTCGCGGGTTGCCTGCACTTCCGAGCTAACCGCAGTCTCGTCGGGCTCTAGCACCCCGAAGCCTTCGGTCTCCGGATCCGCCTCGGCCTCAGCGAGGCCGTAGTAGGCCGCGACCGCCTGCTCGTCGAGCTTGTCGCCTTCGACCTTAGGCCCGTCCTGGAGTATCTCCTTCGACATGGAGAGGCGCGCAACGCGCCCGTCCTCGTCGAAGTGAACGAGCGACTTCGGAACCGCGTGCGTCGACTTGAAGAGGGTGCCGTGCTCGATGAGGACGTACTCGCTCCGCTCGCCCACGACGTGCCCTACCTTGTGGTCGTCGTTCGTAACGACGTCGTAGCCTTCCATCTGGTTCCTCCCTTTTCTACGGGAGTACCCGCCAGAGCCGATCCCTAACGGGAATAACGGCGGCGAGGGCGCCGTTGAAGAACGTAATCGACCGTTGCTAGGGTGGCCCTCGTGAGCGAGGCGCTACCCGACACCGAAGCACGACGGCTTGCGGAAGACGCCCGCGACCGCGTCCGCTTCGAGGAGGACGCGCTTGCTCTGTCGGATCAGGTCTACCGAGTCGCCCGCCGTCTCGTTTCCTCACCGGAGGAGGCAGAAGACCTGATGCAAGAGGCGTACGCGCGGGCGTTTCGGAGCCGGCGGTCCTTCACGCCGGGGACGAATCTACGGGCATGGTTGCTTCGCATCCTCACGAACCTCAACATCGATCGCGGGCGCCGGGCCCAGAGAACGCCGGACACGCAGCCGCTCGAAGAGGGCGACTACTTCCTCTACAACAAGCTGGAGGAGACCTCCGCCGCGCCGGTCACCGATGAGGACCGCGTGGTCGAACGGCTGTCGCAGGACGATGTCGTGTCGGCGCTCGCGGCGGTGCCGCATGATTTCCGCGACGTGCTCGTGCTCGTCGACATCGGCGAGTTCAGCTACCAGGAGGCCGCTCAGATCGTCGACGTTCCGATCGGTACCGTCATGTCGCGGCTGCACCGCGGGAGGCGTATCCTGAAGAGCAAGCTGGCGGAGACCGCGGTGGGAGAAGCGTGATCGACACGAGCTCCGAGATCGATCCGTGCGCCCGGTGTGAGGAGGCGCTTCAGCCTTATCTCGACCGGGAGTTGACGAAGGCCGAGATGGCCGAGGCGGAACGCCATCTGGATAGCTGCACGTACTGCCGCCGCCGCTACCGTTTCGAGGAGACGCTTCGTCGTTACGTCCGCCAGGCGGCCACCGAGGAGATGCCGCCGGACTTGAAGCAGAAGCTGGCGGCGCTTCGAACGCCGCTTTAGAACTCATTTCAACATGAAGCCTTGAGCCGCCGGGCCGCTTCGCGCCAGTAGTCATTCGGGCGCCGAAACCCGAAGCTCGGGCGGCAGGTCCTCACGAACATCGACGTCGCCCGGCGAGCCGAGGTCGTCGCACGGAATCAGCCTGGCCGGGAGCGCTCGGGCGCCCTCGTCCGGGATCGTGTCCCAGACTCGGCGGGCGAGGAGAACGGGGTGGCCGCGCCTCCCTCCGTAACCGGCGGCAAGGATCTCTCCGCCGCCGGCCCGCCAGAGATCCACGATCCGCTCGACGGCGGCCGGCGCGAGCTCGGGACCATCCGCGAGCACGACGACCGCCGCACGAGCCTCGGCGGAAAGCGCGGCGAGTCCGCAGCGCAGGGATGCTCCCGGCCCGCGTTCCCAGGTCGCGCACGTCACCGTGCGAGCAGGCGTGTCCACCTCGTGCGCGCCCAGAACGACAACCACCTCGGCCAGCGAGCGAGCCTCTGACAGGCGGTGAAGCACCTGCGGAAGGAGGACTCGCTGCTTGGGAGCTCCGAAACGGGTGGACGCGCCGGCGGCGAGCACGACGGCCCCGATCACCGGTCCGCCTGTTCGCGAGCTCGCTTCAGAGTGACGCCTAGATGGTTGATCGCAAATTCCCACCGAGCCGGATGGCGGCCGCGACGCTGCGCCGGAACGTCGCCCTCGCCCTCGACAAGGCATCCTGCCTTGCCCGCGGACGAGTGCGGCGCCCGGCTTGGTCGCTGCCGTCCCCGGCGGCGTGCCAATTTTCCAATCAACCATCTAAGACGTGACGAGCCTCATGTCCTCGATCACGACCGGCTTCTCCGGCGGCAACGGATCACCATGCTCGTCCTCCTTCGTGGCACGGCTGCCGATTCGCTCCACCACGTCGAGGCCGCGCGTGACCTTGCCGATGACGGCATAGTCGGGCGACAAGTCTGCATTCTCCGCCGTGACGACGAAGAACTGGCTTCCAGCCGATCCAGAAGGCTCGTCTTGTGTCTTCGCCATCGCCACCACGCCCTTGGTGTACCGCACATTCGCGGGCGGCGGGTCGACGGTGGAGTAGCCGGGCCCGCCGGTTCCGCTCTGTGTCGGATCGCCGCCCTGAATGACGAACTTCGGGACGATGCGGTGAAAGATCGTGTTGTCGTAGAAGTCCTTACGGACGAGCTGGACGAAGGAGACGACCGCCCTCGTCGGTTGCTGTTGATCGAGCGTGATCGTGAAGCTGCCGCAGTTCGTGCTCACGACCACCTTGTAGGACTTCAGGCCATCCAGGTGCCCCCTGGGCGCGGAAAAGCCGCCAGCGGGCTTCGACTTCGGCAGCTTGGCTGCTCGGCAGCTTCCTCCGGTCGTCGTAGACGTGGTCGTGGCGGCGGTGGTCGATGGCGCAGCCTGCTCATCGTCCCCGGAGCAGCCGGCGAGCACGAGCACTGCCGCGAGCCCCAGAAGGGAGAAAGCCCTCCGCATCGTCCTCAATCTACGTGGTGGGCAGGCTGGCGAGGGCCCGTCGGACGAGCGCGCGCGCGATCTCGACCTTGTAGGCCGTCCCGGGGAGAGGAGTTGACTGCTCGAGCGCGGACGGGTTCTCCAACAGCCACGGAACCGGCGCGACGCCGGCCAGCGCAAGTCTGGTCTCGGCACCGAAGCGTGCGGCCGCGACACCGACCAGCGCGAACGACCACGCCCGACGGTCCATGGCCTTCAGGTAGACGCTCGCATCGGGTGTGGGCACGTCGAGCTCGAGGATCAGCTCGTCGCGCTCGAGGGCCGTGAGGTTGCGATTCTCCTCCGTGGGCAACCGGTACAGATCCGCGACGGGCAGCTCGCGCCGGGTCGTCTGCAGGCGCGCTCCCAGCGCGAGCAGAGCGGCTGCCGGATCCGAGGGGTGCGCGGACGCGCACCGGTCGTTCCCGAAGATCGCGTGCTCGCGGTGAGTGCCTTGCCGGGCGTGACAGCGATCTCCGCCGTGTAGATAGCACGGGAACCGCAGCCGCCAGTACCAGCAGCGGGTCGCCTGCAGGAGGTTGCCGCCGATGGTGCCCATCGACCGGAGCTGCGGCGAGGCGGAGGCTGCGCACGCCTCCCGGAGCGCCTGCGGTAGCTCGGGATCCACCTCCAACTCGGCCAGAGTCGTCCCGGCCCCGATTCGGCCGCTCTGCACTCCGCGCGGCACGACGTCCCGCAGGAAGACGAGCTCATCCGCCTGGACGAGCCCGTCCCGGAGCATCGGAACGAGATCGGTCCCGCCCGCAAGAGCCACCGAGCCGTTTCCGAGCGAGGAGGCAGCCGCCTCGGGCGATTCAGGCCGAACGAACTTCACCGACCGTCTCCGCTGTGCGCTCGAGCCCCTCGCGCTCGCGGGCCGCTCGGAGCGCGCGCAGCATCTCCTCTCTGGTGATTGGCAGCGAGCGCACGTTTGCGCCGGTTGCATCCCTGATCGCGTTGGCGATCGCTGCGGACGTCGGGATGATCGGTGGCTCGCCGAGGCCCTTGGAGCCGAGATTCGTCAGATGCTCGTCCGGGCGGTCGACGAACTCGGCCACGATCTCGGGAACGTCGGCAATCGTCGGCAGCTTGTACGCATCGAGGGTCTGCGTGAGCACGGTGCCGGTGCCGGGGTCGAGCAGGCGATCCTCGGACAAGGTATGCCCGATGCCCTGGATGATCCCGCCCTCTACCTGGCTCGAGGCGCCCAGCGGATTGATCACGCGGCCGACGTCGTGAATCGCCACGATCCGGTCGACTAGGACCTCGCCAGTCTCGATGTCAACGGCCACCTCGGCCAGCTGCACTCCGAACGTGAGCGTCCTCATTCCGGTCGGATTCGGGCCTCGCGCGCCCTTGCCGAGGATCTGGCCCTCTCCCAGCAGCTCCGTGATCTCCTCGATCGGCCACGAGCCGCCGTCCGCCGAGACGATGTGGCCGTTTCGCAGCGACAGGACGCGCTCCTCGAGGTGATAGCGCTGTGCGGCGATCTCGACGATCTGACGGGCGGCGTCGGCCGCCGCCGAGCGGACCGCGGGGCCCATGCTGGGAATCGTCGATGAGCCGGCCGAGATGGACGCGAAAGGCCCGCGTGAGGTGTCTCCGAGCGAGACCTCGATGCGGTCCAGCGAGAGACCGAGCTCTTCGGCGGCGATCTGGGCCATCGCCGTCCGCGACCCCGTGCCGATGTCCTGCATCGCCGTCACGACCTGGACCCGGCCGTCGCTCCCGACACGCACCCACGCGTACGACGGCGGCCCGCCGCCTCCGTACCACACCTGGCTGGCGAGGCCCATGCCGTGCTTCCACGGCCCTTGCGAGCGCGCACGTACCTCTTCCCGGCGGGCCCAGTGCGGCTGGGCACGCCGGTAGCACTCGAGCAGGTTCTTGGACGAGAAGGGGCGGCCGTCGACGAGGTCGGAATCGGCGTAGTTGCGCATTCGCAGCTCGAGCGGATCAAGATCGAGCCTCGCTGCCAGCTCGTCCATGAGGCACTCCAGCCCGAATGTGCCCTCGACGAATCCCGGCGCCCTGAAGGCGGCATTCGGAGGAGTGTTCAGCTTCGCTCCGTGCTCGGCCACGCGCACGTTTTCGCAGGCATAGAGAAGC
Source organism: Actinomycetota bacterium (assembly GCA_013812265.1). Lineage (GTDB taxonomy): Bacteria > Actinomycetota > Thermoleophilia > Gaiellales > Gaiellaceae > JACCTQ01. The sequence continues at coordinate 7,097 of JACCTQ010000114.1, read as the reverse complement.
TCCATCGGGCCACCCGTCGACGGCGACCAGCCCTCGAAGCCGACGGAGTTGACGTAGTCGCCCTTCAGCACCGTCAGCGTTCCGTCCGAGCGGGCGCCGGCCGTGAGACGCTGGATCGTGCTGTTCCGGTTGCCGGTCGCGAGGTTCTCCTCGCGCCGGGTCAAGGCGCATCGGACCGGACGGCCGGTGCGGCGCGCCAGCTCGGCCGCGATGAAGGTGTACTCACCAGGCCCGTTCTTGGAGCCGAAGCCCCCGCCCATGAAGTTGCAGACCACTCGCACCTTGTCGGGCGGCAGTTCCAGCTGCTCTGCCACCGTGGCTCGTACGCCCCAGAGAAATTGCGTGGAGATGTAGACGTCGAGGCGCCCCGACTCCCAGACGCACACTGCCTGATGGGTCTCGAGCGAGTTGTGGAGGACGGTCTGCGTCCGGTACTCGGCCTCGACGACGGCCTCGGCCTCGGACACGCCGCGCTCCGTCGCTCCGCGCTCGGACACGTTCGGCTCGCTCACCAGCGAGCCTTTCTCGACCGCCTGGTCCGGGTCGAGGAGCGGCTCGAGCACCTCCCACTCGACAGCGGCTTGGGCGAGAGCGGCTCTCGCCTGGGCAAAGGTGTCTGCGGCGACGGCCGCGACGGCCGCGCCGTGGTATCCCGGCTCGTCGGTGAGGACGTGCGAGTCGCCGGGCTCGAGGACGGCGCGCACGCCCGGCGCAGCCAGTACCGACGAAAGGCTCAACGAGCGCACGCGCGCACGCGCGTGAGGACTGCGAAGAACGGCTGCGTGCAGCATGCCCGGAAGCTGAATGTCCGCGGTGTACGTCGCCTCTCCCCGGGCGCGCTCTCGGCCGTCCACGCGGGGGGCCGGCTTGCCGACCGTTTGTAGCGGGCCGGCGGGCCACTGGTCGAGGGCGTCCTCGTCCACCACGATCCACTGCTCGGTGTAATGGCCCTCGACTTCCTTCTCGGTTCGAATCAGTCTTGCCACGTGACCACAGCCTCCTCGATCTTCGGATACGCGCCGCACCGGCACAGGTTCCCGGACATGGCGTGGCGAACCTCTTCTCTGGTCGGGCTCGGGATCGCCGCCACGAGGGCTGCCGCCGAGACGATCTGGCCGGGCGTGCAGAAGCCGCACTGAAGGGCGTCTGCTCGGACGAACGACGCAACGAGCGGGTGCTCTCGCAATCCTTCTATCGTCGTCACATCGCGATTGCCCACCGTGTGCACGAGCGTGATGCACGACAAAGTGGGCACGCCGTCGAGCAAGACGGTGCAGGCGCCGCAGTGGCCCTCGCCGCAAGCGACCTTCGTGCCGGTCAGTCCGAGGTCCTCGCGCAGCGTCTCGGCGAGCGTGCGCCCGACGGCGGCTGCGAGCGGATACGAGCCACCGTTCACGCGCAGCTCGTCAAACGCCACTTGTCACCGCCCAGATGTCGGCGAGGTGGATGAGACGGAACGTTGCGCGCGTCACCTGCCGCCGCTCGTCTTCGTCGCCGGCCTCGGGTAGCGCGCGCCAGAGGTCTCGTGCCGTAACGAGCAGCTCCCTGATGCGGTCGGTGTGGTCGCGGTACCCATTCCGCTCCTCGCAGGCATTCAAGGCGAGACCCAGCACACCGATGGTGTCGGCCTGGCGGGTCCACAGGAGCGGAGTCGCCATCGAGAGGTACTGGTGGATGCGCGCCAGCACCAGCGGCTGCGAGAACGTCTCCTGCCCCTTCGGTGGGGTGGGCTCGAGCGGCGGCTCTCCGTCTGCGATGCGTTCGGCGTTACCCGCGAGCATGTTCCGTACCTCGCGCTCGTCCAGCCCGGCGTAACGTGCGGTTCTGAGCGCGATCAAGAGCGATGCCGGCTCCTGCCCGTAGGGGTAGTCCGAGGCGAACAAAACCTGCTCGGGGGAGATCTGACGGAACACGTCGAGGAGGTCGACCGGGCTCCAGACCGACGTGTCGAAGAAGACTCCCGGCCGCGCGCTGAAGCGGTCGGCGAGCGCACCGAGATCGGCGATGCCGCCGTGGGCGATTATGAGCTGAGCGTCGCCGTAGGTCTCGTGCAGCCGGGACAGATGGTCGGCGATCGGTGGCAGGCCGCGGCCGCCGTGAATCAGGATCGGAACCTTCCGCTCGGCTGCCAGCTCGAACACGGGAGCGAGTCGCTCGTCGTTCAGGAGGAAGCCCTGCGCGCGTGGGTGCAGCTTGATTCCCCGCGCGCCGAGATCGAGGCAGCGCACCGCCTCCTCGATCGGGTTCTCGCTGAGGTCCAGCCGGACAAACGGGATGAAGGAACCGCCCGATCGCGCGGCGAAGGCCAGAGTCCGGTCGTTGGGAGCCCGGAACCCGGGCTGACGGTCAGGCTCGTCCATGCAGAACATGAAGCAGCGGGAGATGTGGTAGCGCTCGACGATGCCCCAGAGCTCTTCGTAGTTTCCGCGCATGCCGTCGATGTCGTTACCGAGGTGGACGTGTGCATCGAAGATCGAGGCTTCCTCCGGGAGCTCCCGCTCCAGCTCGCGGTCGTAATCCTCGAATAGCGATCTCGCGCGCGCAAGGACGTCGTCCATGACCGGAGTGTATGCACCGGGCTTCAGGGTGCATTCTGAGACAAGTTAGGATGGCGCGCGGTGACGAACGTCCTGATCTACGCAGACTCCATCCGCTCGCCCGAGCTCCGCCACGAGGTGCCGCTTGCGATCGGCGACCCCTTCCTCTACGCGGAGCGGAACGGCGAGCGCCACGTGCTGACGAACGTCCTCGAGGTGGCGAAGTTCCGTGAGCTCGGTGGTCTCGAGGCTCATCTTCCCGAGGAGTACGGCTGGGACGAGCTGGTGGCCAAGGGCGGGTCGCCGAGAACGATGCGGAACGAGCTGCTCCTGCGTATGTGCCGCGGTCTCGGAATCGAGGAGGCCGTGGTGCCGTTCTGGTTCCCGCTCACGCTGGCCGACTACCTGCGCGAGAACGGTGTCGAGCTGCGAGCCGACGAGGACTTCTTCGACGAGCGCCGCCGCGTGAAGAACGAGGCCGAGCTCGCGGGCATTCGGCGCGCGCAGAAGGCAGCGGAGGCGGGCATGGCTGCCGGCTGCGACATGCTCCGGCGAGCGCGGGCCAACGGCACTGCGGTCACCCTGGACGGCGAGCCGTTGACGGTCGAGCGGATCAAGGCGGTGCTCGAGGGGGTGTTCAGCGAGCACGACTGCGCTGCGGACGAGTTCATCGTCGCACCTGGCCCGCAGGGCGCCTCCGGCCACGACATGGGCTCGGGTCCGATCGTCCCAGACGTGCCGATCGTGTTCGACCTCTGGCCACGTGACCGGGCAACGGGCTGCTACGCCGACATGACGAGGACTTTCGTCGTGGGGACCCCCTCGGACGAGGTGGTGGAGTGGCAGCGGCTCTGCCAGGACGCACTGGAGCGCGCGATCTCCGACATCCGCCCCGGCGTTCCCGGGCGCTCGGTGTTCGACGGCACGTGCGAGATCTTCGAGGAGGCCGGTTATCCGACGCAGCGGACCAAGCGCCCGGGAGAGTCACTGCACGAGGGGTTCTTCCACGGACTCGGCCATGGCGTCGGGCTGGAGGTACACGAGCAGCCCGGACTCGGCTTCATCAGTGACAAGGAGCTCGTCGCGGGCGACGTCGTGACTGTGGAGCCCGGCCTCTACCGCCAGGGCTATGGCGGCTGCCGGCTGGAGGATCTCGTCCTCGTGACCGAGGACGGCGCCGAGAATCTCACCAGCTTCCCGTACGACCTGCAGCCGGACGCGTAAGCGCCCTAGAGATACTTCACCCATGCCGCAGGCGATCGAGACGATGCTGCTGGAGGAGCGGCGCTACCCTCCGCCTGAGCCCTTTGCGGCCCAGGCCAACGCGCAGCCCGATATCTACGAGCGCGATCCTGATGAGTTCTGGGAGACCGAGGGCAGGGGGCGGGTGTCGTGGTTCCAGAGCTTCGACCGCCTCTACGAATGGGAGCCGCCGTACGCACGCTGGTACCTAGGCGGGAAGCTGAACGTCTGCTTCAACTGCGTCGACCGCCACGTGGAGGCGGGGCGCGGGGACAAAGTCGCTTTTCTCTGGGAGGGCGAGCCTGCAGGCGAGCGCGAGGAGATCACGTTCGGCGACCTGCTCGAGCGGGTCGTTCGCTTCGCGAACGGGTTGAAGTCAGTTGGAGTGAAGAAGGGCACTCCGGTCGGTATCTACATGGGCATGGTTCCGGAGCTTCCGGTCGCCATGCTCGCCTGCGCACGGTTGGGCGCGCCCCACACAGTGGTCTTCGGCGGTTTTTCGGCGGAGTCCTTGTCCGACCGCCTGAACGACATGGGGTGCGAGGTCCTGATCACCCAGGACGAGGGCTGGAGGCGCGGCGCGAGGGTCCCACTCAAGCGGAACGCCGACGAGGCGCTGGCGGCGTCGCCCGGAGTGAGGCACAGCGTGGTGCTGCGGCGCACGGGTGGCGACGTCGCGATGGCGGAGGGCCGTGACATCTGGTGGCACGACCTGGTGGGACGTGTCCAGGGGTCAGGCCCCGAGACATGCCCCTGCGAGCCCATGGATGCGGAGGATCTGCTGTACCTGCTCTACACGAGCGGAACGACGGCCAAGCCAAAGGGCATCGTGCACACGACGGCGGGCTACCTGGTCGGCGTCGCGACGACGCACCATTACATCTTCGACATCAAGCCCGACTCGGTGTACTGGTGCGCAGCCGACATCGGCTGGGTGACGGGACACAGCTACATCGTCTACGGCCCGCTCTGCAACGGAACGACGGGCGTCATCTACGAGGGAACGCCCGACTATCCGGACAAGGATCGCTGGTGGGAGATCATCGAGCGGTACAAGGTAGACGTCCTCTACACGGCCCCGACGGCGATCCGGGCACACATGAAATGGGGCCCGGAATACGCGCAGAAGCACGACCTCTCCTCGCTTCGCCTCCTCGGCTCGGTGGGCGAGCCCATCAACCCCGAGGCGTGGATGTGGTACCGCGAGCACATCGGCGCCGGCAAGACGCCGGTCGTAGACACCTGGTGGCAGACCGAGACCGGGATGATCCTGATCACCCCCCTTCCCGGAGTGACGACGCTCAAGCCGGGCTCTGCCACGCGCCCCTTCCCCGGGATCGACGCCGCCGTCCTGAACGAGGCCGGCGAGGAAGTTGGCCCCGGCGGCGGCGGGTACCTCGTCCTGCGTCGACCCTGGCCCGCCATGCTGCGAGGGATCTACAACGCCCCCGAGCGTTATGTAGAGACGTACTGGAGCAAGTACGGCGATGCGTACTTCGCGGGCGACGGCGCACGCATCGACGAGGACGGCGACTACTGGCTGCTCGGCCGCGTGGACGACGTCATGAACGTCTCGGGCCACCGCATCTCGACGATCGAGGTGGAGAGCGCGCTCGTCGACCATCCGAAGGTCGCAGAGTCGGCCGTGTGCGGGCGCAGTGATCCCCAAACCGGGCAGGCGATCGTCGCCTACGTGACCCTGAAGGGCTCCGACCCTGGCTCGGTGGAGATGATGGAGGAGTTGCGTGCCCACGTCGGGCGCAAGATCGGCGCCATCGCGAAGCCGGCAAACGTCGTCTTCACGCCGGAGCTGCCCAAGACTCGCTCGGGGAAGATCATGCGCCGGCTCCTGCGCGATGTCGCCGAGCATCGCCCCCTCGGCGATACGACGACGCTCGCTGACCCCACCGTCGTGGAAGAGCTCGAGACGCGCGCCAATACCGAGCAAACGGAGGAATAACGCCTACCTTCGCTGCGGCGGCAGTCGCGCTCCTCGCCGTCCCGATAGCGGTGGCGGCCGGCGTCGAACAACCCCGAGTGGGCGAAGTCTCATTCGGCTCCGTCCGGGGCCACCGCACCGGCAGGCGCCACACGCGCCGCGCTCTTCGTCGACGGCCGCTGGGTCAGCTCGAGCCGCGTCCGCGGCCGCAGCGTGCGCTTCCGGTTTGCTTCTAGGCTCGGCCGGCACCGGCTGGGCGTCCGCTTCTACCGCCGAGCCCGGCTCGTCGCCCGCGACGGAGTGCGCGACGTCTGGGTGCTGCCGCGCTCGGCGCAGCGAGCACGGAGAGAGCGAGCCGCCGATCGCCGGCTCGCCGCTAGCCTTGGCCGTCTCGGTCGGGACTTCCCGGGGTACGCCGCTTTCTGGGTGCACGACCTCACCACGGGCCGCACCGCTGGCTGGAACTCCGATGCGCTCTTTCCGGCGGCCTCGACGGTGAAGCTCGGCGTGCTGCTGGCGGCACTTCGCCGGTTCGGCCCAAACCCGGAGCGCACCGGCGCCTGGCGAGACATTCGCGATCTCGCCACCTGGTCGTCGAATATCGCCTCCAACCGGCTACTGCTCCGTCTCGGCGGCTCGGAGGCGAGGGGAGCGCAGATCGCGCAGGCCGCCCTCTGGCGGGCCGGCGCCCGCTCGAGCACTTTCACGGGCAACTACCGTCTGGGAACCGCGGTCGGAGCTCGGGCGGGCGACACGCCGAAGCCGCTGCCTCTTTTGACCTACCGGCGTACGACCGCACACGATCTCGGCCGAATCCTGTTCGAGCTCCATGCGGCCGCTCTCGGCAACCGCCTGTCTCTGCGCCGGACCGGAACGACCCTCCACACCTCCCGCCTTGCCCTCGGCCTCCTGCTCTCGAGCGATCCGAACGGCGACAACCGCGGTCTGCTCAGGCCGGCGCTGGGACATGCCATCCCCATCGCGCAGAAGCAGGGCTGGACTACCTCGCTGAGGCACACGGCTGCGATCGTCTACGGCCGGCGCGGCCCGAAGATCGTGGTGCTGCTCACGTACCGGTCTGGGATGCCGCAGGCGCTCGCCGCGTCGCTCGGGGCCCGCCTTGTCCGCGCCATGGGGTCCTGACGTCGTAGCTCGTCACGGCTAGTGTCCGTTGGGATGAGCCTCGACGCTGCAGAACGCCGCCAGCTGGCCGTCGACCTGTTCAACTTCGTCTGGACGCTGCTCGAGAAAGCGGACCGAACGGGCGAGGAGGACGACACCATGCTCCACGCGGCACACGCCTCGCGCTTTCACTGGGGCGAGGTCGGCGCACCGGTGAACCTCGCGCGGGGCGAATGGCAAGTCTCACGCGTGTACGC
>JACCTQ010000103.1 GCA_013812265.1 Actinomycetota bacterium | reverse complement strand
GCCCGGTTGCGCCGGCAGGCCCGGTTGCGCCGGCAGGCCCGGCAGGCCCCGCGGGCCCCTGGAAGCCGCGCAGGCCTCGCTGGCCGCGCAGCGCCTTCTTTGCCTTGGAGCTGATGTCGATGAGCTGGATGGTCCCGTTCTTGATCTGCGCGCTCGTGATCAGGCTGGCTGCTGTGGCGCTGCCGACGCCGCTGAGCAGAACCGCGATGATGGCGACAACCATGGCCGGCGAGGGCTTGAGTCGTCCTGGTCGCATGCTTCCTCCTTAAGATGGTGGACGGCCTTGTTATCGTTATACGACGCGCATCGTAATCCGATGTTTGTTTAGATCCTGTGAAAAGATTGGAAGGACTTTGCAAGTGCCAGGAAGTGACGTTGTCCAGCCGCCCACGCAGGCCGAGTACCTGGCGGTGGCCAGGCTGCGCGAGGCCCTGCGCCGCTTTTCCGCGGAAAGCGAGCGGATAACGCGCGCGCACGGCCTCACCACCCAGCGCTACCAACTTCTGCTGATGATCAAGGCTGCGCGAGAAGGCAGCGGGCGCGCGACCCAGAAGGAGCTGGCCGCAAGGCTCTCCCTGGCGCAGAGCAGCCTTACCGAGCTCGTTCACCGGGCCGAAGACCTGCGCCTGATCCGGCGCCGGCTGGTAGCAGCCAGGCGCGGAGAAGTCGCATTCGAGTTGACGGCGTCGGGCGAGCGACGGCTCCGCGGTGCGATGGTGGACCTCCGCGGCGAGCGGAGTCGTCTGCTGTCATTGCTCTCTTCGCTCGAGTGAGGTTTCACGCGGCTCGGCGTCCTAGCCGCCTCTAGAATCGAACGCATGAACCCACAGCCGCTCATCGGCGTGCTCGCCGTTCAGGGAAACTTTCGTGAGCACGCGGCTGTCCTGCGGCGGCTTGGCGCCGACGCGGTCGAGGTACGGAAGCCGGAGGAGCTCGACGCGCTGGACGGGCTTGTGATCCCGGGTGGCGAGTCGACGGCGATCACACGTCTGATCCGCGCTTACGGGCTCGAGGCCGCGATCCGACGCTTCCAGCAGCCACTGCTCGGAACGTGCGCCGGGATGATCCTCCTCGACCGGCAACATCTCGGCCTCATGGACATCGACGTGGAGCGGAACGCCTACGGCCGCCAGGTGGCCAGCTTCGAGGCCGATCTGGAATTGAGCGGGGAAGAAAAGCCACTACGTGGTGTCTTTATCCGCGCGCCGCGCGTGACCGCCTTGGGGCCCGAGGTCGAGGTTCTGGCCGAGCTCGACGGCGAGCCGGTGCTCTTGCGTGAGGGGCGGTTCCTCGTCGCTTCCTTCCACCCGGAGCTCACCGACGACACGCGCGTCCACGAGCGATTCCTGGAACTCGTCCGTCAGTGGGCCTATGTCCGGACATAGCAAGTGGTCGTCGATCAAGCACAAGAAGGGCGCACAGGACGCACGGCGCGGCAAGCTCTTCTCGAAGCTGTCGCGCGCGATCATCGTTGCGGCCAAGGAGGGGGGTGCCGATCCTTCGGCTAATCTCGCGCTCGCGAACGCGATCGAGAAAGCACGCTCCTATTCCATGCCGAAGGACAACATCGAGCGCGCAATCGCCCGCGGAGCAGGGTCCGGTGCCGACTCGAACGCCTTCGAGCAGGTGATCTACGAGGGCTTCGGTCCGAGCGGGATTGCACTGATGGTCGACGCGCTCACGGACAATCGAAACCGGACCGCGTCGGATGTCCGCCACCTGTTCACGAAAAACGACGGCAACCTGGGAGCGTCCGGGGCAGTGTCATGGCTATTCGACCGGCGTGGCGTGATTCTCGTCTCCGCGGCAGGGGTCGACGAGGACGAGCTCACGCTGGCGGCGGCAGAAGGTGGCGCGGACGACGTCGCGCTCGACGGGTCGAGCTTCCAGGTCAGCTGCGAGCCGGACGACCTCGTGAACGTCAGGCGGGCCATCGAGACCGCAGGGTTCACCGTCGACTCGGCGGAACTCACGATGGTGCCGAAGACAACTGTGGAGGTGGCCGAGGAGCCCGTGGCCAAGAAGATCCTCAGACTCATCGATGCGCTCGAGGAGAACGACGACGTCCAGGACGTCTATGCGAACTTCGACATCCCCGAGCAGGTGCTGGAAGCCGTGGCGTCCTGACGGCTTGGGCTTCTCAGTTCTTAAGCATCTTGTAAGAGCGGCGGAGCGCCTTCTCGGCGATAGTGGAGCTTCAAGTTGGTCGAGCTACGACCATCGTCGCAAGGAGGAGGAGACCGTGAAAACTTCGCAGCGTTTCGCCGTAGCCGTCATCGCAGTCTCGATCGGCGTCACGGGAGCCGTCGTCACGAGTGGACGTGCAGAGATCGACGGCGCCGCCCCCGTGGTGAAGATGAAGACGAGCCAGTTCGGCAACGTGCTCGCGACACGCGGTAGGAAGGCCCTCTACTACTGGAACGTGGAGAAGCGAGACTTCAAGATCCATTGCACGGGCGCCTGCGCGCGGGCCTGGCCACCGCTCCTCGTGCGTTCGCGTGGTGCCGTGCCTCAGCGCGTAGCCGGCATACGCGGGAAATTCGGTGTCATCCGGCGTCCGGACGGCAAGCTGCAGGTGACCCACAACCGGCTTCCCATCTACACGTATGCGCACGAGCGCCCGAACCAGGTCCTCTGCAACAACGTCGACGGCTGGTTCGTGGTCCGAACCTAATTTGCAGTCAGCGACGCGCTATGCCGCGCCAGACTCGCTTGAACGGTTCGGCCGTCTCGCGATCGGTAATCTCAACCGGGTCGAGGTGGACGTCTCGCCAACCCCGGAGGAGCTGGCGCAGGTATTCGTCTGAGAAGAAATGCATGGTCTGGCCGGTCTGCTCTAGTACGTAGTCCTGCTCCAGCTCTTCGGCGACTGGTCGCCGGGGAGCGCGCAGCGGGCGATCCTCGAGCGCATTCACGTGAAAGAGGAAGAGGCCACCTTAGGCGCACTACCCGTCCAACCTCCGCGAAGAGCGAGCGAGTGACAACGTCGGGAAACATGTGCAGGGCGACGTTGGACATCACCGCGTCAAAGCTCCCGTCGGGGAAGGGGAGCGGTAAGGCCATGTCAGCGGCCAGGAACGTGGCGTGCGAGCCGAATTTCGCTCGGGCCTGGTCGATGGCTTCTGCCGAGATGTCGATCGCGTCACGGCAAAGCCCTCGCGTGCCAAACGCGTCGCATCGTTTCCCGTCCCACATCCCAGCTCGAGGATGCTCCGCGCCTCTGCCTCGAGGAGCGGGGCGAGAAACGCGTCGGTCCACCGGCCTTCTCAGTCCAGATCTCGGTTGACGTCGCGCAGCTCGCGGAAGTAGTTGTCCCAGTACCGAGCGTCAGCGTACGTCACGGCCGAGAGCTCCACCACCAGTCGCCGGGAAAGTGATTCACCTACCCGGCGGACACGGTGGCGCTCGTCACGCTGATCGTCCCGAGCGAGGCGACCGCTCGGTACTGAGCGCGAGCACCCACGCGGATTGAGAACGTGCCCTTCGTGCTCGTCTTCGTGGACGTGAGTTTGACCCATCCGCCTCGGGTTCGTCGCTCGAGCACGACTCTCGCGCCCACCAAGGGATGACGGAAAGCGTCCGCGACGCTACCCGTCACGCGTCCGGCGCCGCCGCGCACGAACAGTCGCGTGGGTGGCAGGTTGCCCTGAATCCGAATACCGGCCATCGAGCGGAACGCCTGCCCGCGGTTCCAGGTCGAGACGCCGACGGTGTCCATCACCACGTACTCGCCGAAGGATCCGGTCGAGCGCCCGGCAGGCCCGGTGACGAAGAATCTCACCACGGCGAAGAGCCGCGGCGCGATGGGAAAAGCCATCGCCGCCTCATAGGATGCATCGGCGCTCGCAGGCCCGACCGTCAACACGAAGTCTCCGTCGAACGTCCCCACGTCACGCCCATCGACGACGTGGGGGACCGAGATGCCACCCTTAACCGTCTGCTCCCAGCGCCGGTCGAGCGCGGTACGGGCGGCATCCTCGCTGTTCTTCGACTGGTTGTCGAACCGAAGCTCCCACTCGATGGACGTTCGCCCGCGCAACTCCGGCTGCCTGGTCGCTCGATAATCGGGCCCCACCCAGCTCCCCTCCGAGCCGCTGTTCTCGGAGCGCTCGTACCCAGGCGGCGAGACGAGCAGCAGAAACACCCCCGGCGGGAGCCCCGCGGTGAGGGTGCGCCCCGCCTCCATCAGCCGGACGCGCTCGACGACCTCAGCCGCGGCGAAGGGTACGACGAGGAGCGCGCTCGACAGCGCGACAGCCAGCGAGATCCCGAGAACGCGCTTCATAACGACTCAAGCTAGCAACCACTCGGGACGAATAGGCCTGTCCAGAAAGTGGCCGCGGTAGATAACGCGCGAGCATCCCCCAGGCGAGTACGCAGGGAATACGTCGGGCGGACGCCTCGCGCTTTGGCGCAACGAAGGACGCTGCCTCGCGAAATTCGGCGCCGTCAGGCGCCCTGATCGCCAGTCCGGCTAGTCCTCTGGTCGATGTCGGCGTCCTGCTCGGCGTTCGCAATCGTCTCGGAATCGTCGGAGAGGATGCTCCTTGCCACGGCAGTGTTCACGGGAGCCGCGCTGTTGGCGTCGACGAGCGACTTTGCCTCGCTGTCGGCCAACTGCACGATGCCTTGCGACTCGAGTTCTTCGGGTGAAAGCCCCGGCGCCTTCGTCTCGTTGCCCATCTCGTTGCTCATCTCGTCAGTCATGAGCTCTTCTTCGTTGCTCCGGTAGATGCCGGCGCCGTGGGTAGCGTCGTGGTAGGCGCTGCCGTCGTCCGAAAGGAAGTTAGCGGTTATGGCCGCGTTGATTGGAATGGCGGCGCTCGCGTCGACGAACGACACGACCTCGCGGTCGGGGAGTCGCTCGGCGCCCTGCTCCTCCAATTCTTCCTTCGAGAGTCCTGCCGACTCGTCGATGTCGGCGGGAGTCCGCTTCTCCCTTGTCACTGGAACCTCCTCCCTAGCACGCGCCGACCCACCGCGTTCACGTCGGCGACGTCCGGCCCCTTGCGGCCACTGCGGAAGCGCGTGTGGGGGCGTTCCTCAGTCACGCCTGATGCTTCTCCGCCATTGCCGCTACCTAAACAGAGGCGTTAACTGAACTGACGAAGGCGTACCGGCCGACCGTCCGAAGGAACGTCCGGGCGCCCGCCTAATGTTCAGCCGTGAAGGTTGTCGGAATCGACCCGGGTACGGCTGCTTGCGGCTACGGCATCGTGTACGAAAGCGACGGACGGCTTCGGGCTCTCGACCACGGCCTGTGGTCGACCAAGGCCTCCGAGCGACCGGCGCTGCGGCTGCGGACGATCTTCGACGGTCTCGCGGAGCTCATCGAGGAGCATCGTCCGGATGCCGTCGCGCTGGAGGAATCGTTCGTCGGCGCCGACGCCCGCATCGCGTTGTCGGTCGGGCAGGCTCGAGGCGCCATTCTCGTCGCCTGCGCGCGTGCGGGCGTCGACTGCAGTGAGTATTCGCCCACGCGCGTCAAGCAGGCCGTCTGCGGTTATGGGCGAGCCGAGAAGGTGCAGGTGCAGGCGATGGTCGCGCGGATTCTCGGCCTGCGCGCGGTCCCCACGCCGAACCATGCCGCCGACGCGCTCGCGGTTGCGATCTGCCACGCGCTTGCGCCACCGCTGCTTCGGGTTACGGCATGATCGCTCGACTGCGCGGAAAGCCGGCCGGGCGCCGCGGGGACAGCCTCGTCCTCGACGTCGGAGGTGTCGGCTACCTCGTGCACGCCACGAAGAGCGCGCTTCGCCGTGCCGAGGAAGGTTCGGATCTCACCGTCGAGACGTACCTCCACGTGCGTGACGACGCATTGCAGCTGTACGGGTTCGCCGATGTGGCTGAGCGAGAGCTCTTCGAGCACTTGCTCTCGGTTTCCGGCGTCGGACCCAAGGTCGCGCTCGCGATCGTGTCCGGCTCCGCGCCGGCAGACTTGAGACGCGCGATCGTGCTCGAGGACACGGCAAGGTTCCAGGCGATTCCGGGTATCGGGAAGAAGACTGCGCAGCGGGTGGTACTCGAGCTCAAGGAGAAGCTCGGCGGTGCCGATGCGATCCCTATCGGTGCCGCCGCGTCGAGGCCGCACCTCGTCGCCCGCGAGGCGCTCGTCGAGCTCGGCTACTCGGTGGTGGAAGCGGAGGAGGCGCTTGTCGGGGTGGATCCTGACCTTTCACCTGAAGAGCGCGTCCGCCAGGCCTTGCGCGCCGCATGACGAACCAGTTCCTCGCGCCCGCTCTGCAGCCCGAGGAGGACGAGCTGGACCGTTCGCTACGCCCGCGGCGTCTCGACGACTTCGTCGGACAGGAGCGTGTCAAAGAGCAGCTCGCTATTGCTCTCCAGGCGACCCGGTCGCGCGAGGAGGCGCTCGACCACGTTTTGCTCGTCGGCCCTCCGGGACTGGGAAAGACAAGCCTCGCGTACATCGTGCGCGAGGAGCTCGGCGTGGGCATCCGCTCGGTCGCCGGACCGGCGCTCGAGCGCAAGGGTGACGTCGCCGCCATCCTCACGTCGCTGGAGCGGCTCGACGTCCTGTTCGTCGACGAGATCCACCGTCTCAACCCGGCCGCAGAGGAGATGCTCTACCCGGCTCTCGAGGACTTCCGCCTCGACATTGTCGTCGGCCAGGGTCCTGCCGCGCGGACGCTGACGCTGGATCTGCCGCCGTTCACGTTCATCGGCGCCACCACCAGGACCGGCCTCCTGACGACCCCGCTCCGTGATCGCTTCGGACTGACCTTCCGCCTTGGCTACTACGAGCCGGAGCAGCTTGCGATCATCGTCCGGCGCTCGGCGGGCATCCTCGGCGTCGCGATCGACGACGAGGCTGCGACCGAGATCGCGCGGCGCTCCCGCGGCACGCCTCGGGTAGCCAACCGCATTTTGCGTCGGGTTCGTGACGTGGCCGAAGTCCGCCACCGGGGAGCTATCACTACCGAGGTGGCGCGCGAGGCGCTCGCGCTGCACGAGGTCGATGCCGTGGGTCTGGAGCGCACCGACAGGGAACTCCTGGAAGCGATCGTCGGGAAGTTCGACGGCGGTCCCGTCGGTCTCTCGACACTGGCGGTCGCGCTGGGCGAGCAGCCCGACACGATCGAGGACGTCTACGAGCCGTACCTCCTTCAGCTCGGTTTCTTACAGCGAACGCCGCGCGGGCGCGTGATCACGAGGCTGGGGCGAGCGCACCTAGGCGCCGCGGCAGCGGATCCGCAGCTGTTCTAGGCTTCGACCATGCGCGACCTGTGGCTACCCGGCGTCGCGGGACCGCACGATGAGCTCGTCGCGCGGCTGCACCGCCAAATCCAGCGCTTCGCCGAGCGAAGGAGCATCGCACGAGCCGTCGTGGAGGTCGAGCTTCGCGACGGATCGCGCTTCAAGCTGGACACGATCTCACCCGAGCCCGGCTACGGGTTCGTCACGCTGACGCCGCACGCCGGCGAGGAGACACCGGACGAGCTCATCGTCCCGGTAGTGGCAATCGAGCGCGTGGACCTGTTCGCAGCCGAAGAGGAGGAGCCCCGCTTCGGTTTTACGCTTCCAGCTGGGGAAAGCTAATAGGGGAAACGCGAAGCGTTTCGCCAGTCAACGCTTGAACTGCACCTCGCGCCAGGAAGGCACGGGGGCCAGCTCGAGCAGCGCGCGGTCGCCGCGGGGATCGCGGTAGCCGAAATCCGCCGCCTCGTCGTCCCAGGCGACCTCGAGCAGACCTTCCTTCACGCGGTGGTCGAGCCAGGCCCCGCGAAACACGAGCTTGCGCAGCCAGTAGACGAGCGACTCCTGCCCGATCAGCGAGATCCGTTCCCAGTGGCGCATCAGATAACGACCGAAGCCGCTCCGCGGCTCCTCGATCCGGCCATCGGCGGCGAGCTCGACCAGGTCAGCCGTCTCATCTTCGTCCAGATCACTCGTCTCGATCAAGCCGAGCCTAACGGCCGCGGCCGTCACGCGCTCCTGAAAGTCGATGGAGCTGAACGCAAAGCGATACCCCAGGAACTCGACGACGTAGTCCTCACCGGAGGTGTAGTTCACTTCGGGCATCGAAGGCAACGATAGCCTGGAGACATGCGGTCGCCGCTCGTCCTCGCTTGCTTCGCCGCGTCGGTGTTGGTCGCAGCGGTGGTGGCCTGGTCGCTCGATCTCTCACTCGAGAGTCTCGCCGTGCTCGCGCCCGTCATAGTTCTCTCGTGCGCGGCCGGCATCGGACTCGTCGTCCTTTGGACTCGAATCGCGCTCGAATCGCTGCGCGGGCGCGAACAGCCACCGGCTGAATAACGTCGGGCCTTCGAGCCAGACTCCGCGTCTCCGGACCACTTTCCGTCTCCTGTCGCCCTTTCGACGCCGCCGCTGCTGACGCCGTCCGGCGCGCCTCGTACCGTAAACGACGATGTACCAGGGTGAATGGACGGTCAGTCCTTGCCCGCACCGTGAGATGAGCGCGCTGGCTGAGGCGCTCGGGATCAGCGAGACGACGGCGAGCGTCCTCGTGCGGCGCGGGTATCGGGACCCAGCCGAAGTGCGGGCACTGCTTGCAGGTGAGCAGCCGCTCCACGATCCGTTTCTGCTCGGGGACATGAACGCCGCCTCCGACACGATCCGTGGCGCGATCGCGGCGGGAAAGCGCATCTGTGTGCACGGCGACTACGACGTGGACGGCATCTGCGCTACCGCACTTGCGCTCCTGATGCTGCGCGAGCTCGGGGCGGAGGCCGACTGGCACCTCCCGAGTCGGTTCGAGGAGGGGTACGGCGTCAGCCGTGAGACACTCGGCCGGCTGGCCGAGGAAGGCTGCGGCCTCGTTTTGACCGTGGACTGCGGCATCACGGCCGTCGAGGAAGTCGCCGCTGCGAGGGCCCTCGGGCTCGAGGTGGTCGTATCCGATCACCATCGTCCCGCCGAGACCGTCCCGGACTGCCCTGTCGTCGCCACTCGCCCGTCGAGCTACCCGTTCCCGGACCTCTGCGGGACGGGCGTCGTCTACAAGCTCGCGCAGGCGCTGCTTGGCGCCGAGTCGGATTTTCTCGCGCGCCAGCTCGATATCGTCGCTCTGGCGACTATCGCCGATGTTGTCCCGCTCGTCGGGGAGAACCGTTCGCTGACGATCGCGGGCCTGCGGGCACTCGCGCGAACGCAGAAGCCGGGGCTGCGCGCACTGCTGAAGTCGTCCCGAGTGGATCCAGGGGCGCTCGATGCGGGCGCAGTCGGCTTCAGGCTGGCGCCTCGGATCAACGCGGCCGGTCGCCTGGGACATCCCGCCGCGGCACTCGAGCTTCTTCTGACCGACGACGGAGAACGAGCCGCTGACCTCGCCGCGCAACTCGAAGATCTGAACAGAGAACGCCAGGGCGTCGAGAATCGGATGGTGCGGGAGGCCATGGGCGTGATCGAGCGCTGGCCGGAGGCCAAGCGTCGCGCGAGCGGCTACGTGCTCGCCGAGGAGAGCTGGCACGAGGGAGTGATCGGGATCGTCGCCGCGCGCCTCGTCGACCGCTTCCACCGGCCCGTCGTGCTCATAGCAGGCGGCGATGAGGAGTGGAAGGGATCCGGCCGCTCGATTCCGCGCTTCGATCTCCATACAGCGCTCGGGCGCTGTGCGGCGGACCTGGAGCGCTACGGGGGCCATCGGGCGGCCGCCGGGCTGTCCATCCGGCCGGAGCGGATCGAAGCGTTCGCCGAGCGTTTCGCGGCGGAGGCCGGGGCGGCTCTCACCGAGGAGGACCTACGCCCGGTGACGACCGTGGACGCTGTCGTTCCGGCGAGCAGCCTCAACTTGGAGCTTTGCGCCGAGCTGCAGCGCCTCGGGCCGTTCGGAATGGGCAATCCCGGCGTGACCTTCGTCGTCACGGGCTGCGAGCTGGCCGAGCTCGCCACGACTGAGGATGGGAAGCACCTTCGCTTCCGCATCCGCCAGAACGGAAAGAACGGAGTCGGGGCGATCGGGTTCGGGCTTGGCTCCCAGCTCGACCGGCTGCGGCGAGCCGGCGGCTACGACGTTGCTTTCCGCCTCGAGGAGAATCAGTGGAATGGCATGGTTGCTCCCCAACTCGTCATCAAGCGGATCTTCGACACGCCGGAGCGCTACGAGGAACTGCGCGCACGCTTCGGGCGCGAGTGGAGGGCGGGTCGCGACGGTTGGACTGCCGCCGCGCGGGCGGTCTTCGAGGAGCTCGGTCTCGAGGACGGAGCTAGCAGCTGGAGGAGTCTGCTCGAGTCACCCACGTTCGTCTCGCTCCTGCATGAGCGCCCGCTCGCCGAAGCGGCCTAGCGGGAGGCGAGAGAGATCCGGTTTGCTCGGCGGGGGCGCCAGCCGCGGCGCTCGTACGCCGAATGCTCGAGCGCCTCGAGGATGCGCGCCAGCTCAACGGCCTTTCGGTTTTCCCTGTGCCGCTTCCTTCGCACGCCGTCGCATTCGAGCTGTGCGTCCGTTGACCTGCCGCCGCAAGTGGCTCTGAGCCACAAACTCCTCAGGGGACCCCGGCGACGCGTGGAGGACGGATCGCGAGCCGGGGTGCGAGCTTGTGGCTCTGAGCCACAAGCTCGGCTCCTTGCCGGCGCCGAGTGGCCCCGAAGGGCGGGAGTACAATTTTCTGCATGGCAGTCCTGGAAGCTTCCGAGCGCCACGGGAACCTCGTCGACGAGCTGATCGCCGACGTCGCTGCCTACAACGCGAGCGTCGATCGGGACCTGCTCGAGCGCGCATTTCGCTTCGCGGAGGCGGCCCACGCCGGCCAGCTGCGGCGATCGGGTGAGGACTTCATCCACCACCCGTTCGGCGTGGCGAAGATCTGCGCCGAGCTTCATCTCGACGAGCAGACGATCGCCGCGGCGCTGCTGCACGACGTCGTGGAGGACACCGGCACGGATATCGATGACGTCCGGGCCGAATTCGGGGATCCGGTAGCGCAGCTCGTCGAGGGCGTCACCAAGCTGACCAGGATCAGCTTCCAGAGCCGCGAGCAGGCGGAGGCGGAGAACTACCGCAAGATGATCGTGGCCATGGCCCAGGACGTCCGGGTCATCCTCATCAAGCTAGCCGACCGCCTGCACAACATGCGCACGGTCGAGTACCTGGGCAAGCAGAAGCAGGTGCAGAAGGCGAAGGAGACGCTCGAGGTGTACGCGCCGCTCGCCCACCGGCTCGGCATCAACACGATCAAGTGGCAACTCGAGGACCTCGCCTTCCAGACCCTGCACCCACGGAAGTACGACGAGATCAAGGCCATGGTCACCGAGCGCCGCGCCGATCGGGAGGAGCACGTGCGCGAGGCGACGCTCGTGCTGCAGCAGGAGCTCGACAAGGTCGACATCCCGGCCGAGATCTCCGGGCGCGCGAAGCACTTCTACTCGATCTACGACAAGATGGCGAAGAAGGGTCGCGAGTTCAACGAGATCTACGACCTGACGGCGATGCGCGTGCTCGTGCAGCGCACGGGCGACGAGGGGGTTCGCGACTGCTACGGGGCGCTCGGGCTCGCTCATTCCCTCTGGAAGCCGATGCCGGGACGCTTCAAGGACTACGTCGCGATGCCGAAGTTCAATCGCTACCGGGCATTGCACACCACGGTGATAGGCCCGCAGGGACGTCCGCTCGAGATCCAGGTGCGCACGAAGGAGATGCACGAGACGGCCGAGCTCGGGATCGCCGCGCACTGGTTCTCCTACAAGCAGAGTGGCCGGGGCAAGGCACCGGACACCGACTGGCTTGCGTGGGTCAAGCAGGTGATGGACTGGCAGGAGGACGAGTCCGATCCGCGCGAGTTCATGAAGACCTTCCGAACCGACCTCTTCGCCGACGAGGTCTACGTATTCACGCCCCGGGGCGAAGTCAAGACTCTGCCCGTCGGGTCGACACCCATCGACTTCGCTTACGCGGTTCACACCGACGTCGGGCATCGCACCGTGGGCGCGAAGATCAACGGGCGCATAGTGCCGCTCCACTACCGGCTGAAGAGCGGCGACTTCGTGGAGATCCTGACCGCGAAGAGCGGACGAGGGCCCTCACGGGACTGGATGTCGCTGGCAGCTTCCTCTCGTGCGCGAAACAAGATCCGCCAGTGGTTCTCGCGCGAGACGCGTGGCGAGACCGAGCAGAAGGGGAGGGACGCTCTCGAGCATGCGCTGAAGGCTCAGAGTCTTCCCTATCGGAAGCTTGCCGGCTCCGCGCTTCTCGCGCAGGTCATCCGCGAGACCGGCTTCAAGAAGGCGGAAGACTTCTACCTCGCGCTGGGTTCCGGGAAGCTCCCGGTGAGCCAGATCGTGAACAAGGTGCTCCAGCGCCTGAAGACGACCGAGGTTGCCGAGGAGGAGGCGATCCCGCTCAAGGCTCCGAAGGCGCGCGACGCCGTCGCGAGCGAGAGCTTCGGCATCAACGTGCACGGCGTCGAGGACGTGCTCGTCCGGCTCGCCAAGTGCTGCACTCCGGTTCCCGGCGATGACATCGTCGGCTATATCTCGTTGGGCAAGGGCATCACGATCCACCGGGAGGACTGCCCCAACGTCAAGGCGCTGATGCGAAACCCCGAGCGCTTCACGGACGTGGACTGGGACGGCGGCGCCTCGCACAGCTTTCGCGTCCAGATCGCCGTCGACGCCTGGGATCGTCCGCGCCTGCTCGAGGACGTCGCCAGGACGTTCTCCGAGCATGGCACGAACATCGTCGGTTACGGCGGCGTCGTCGAGGACCAGCTGGCGAAGAACTGGTACACGGCGGAGGTCGGCGACGTGAAGGATTTGCGGGCGTTGTTGACGGCGCTCCGGAACGTGGACGCGGTCTTCGACGCCTACCGTGTCACGCCCTCTTAGATCCGGCCGGGCGTCTTTCGTAGTACGTTCACCACGCCGTGCGCACCGGTCGCATGATCTCGCTCGTAATGCTTGCCCTCGCCTGCTCGTTCACGTCGGGCGCCGCTTCCACCGCTCGTGATGCTCTCCCGAAAGGCGGAACGTTCCGGCTCGGCACGACGGACGACCCCGAGTCGATCGACCCCGCTCACGCGACCCCGTTCACGGCGGGCATCCTCGCGTCGTTGACCTGCCTCCACCTGCTCAACTACGCCGACAGCCCGCGGGTCAGGCTCGTGCCCGAGGCGGCGGCCGGCTTCCCGCGCATCTCCCGCGACGGGAAGACGTACACGTTCATCATCCGTAAGGGCCTGCGGTTCAACACCGGAAAGCTGGTCACCGCGGGCACGTTCGCAGCAACCATCAACCGGACGCTCAGGATCAACGGCTTCGCAGCCGCCGAGATGGATCCGATCCTCGGTGCGAAGGCGGTGATGGGGAAGAGAGCAACCGCAGCGTCAGGGGTCCACGCACGGGGAAACCGCCTGGTCATCAAGCTGACCGCTCCCGTGCCGGAGTTTCCGTACCGCACGGCGACTCCGGGGTTCTGCGCGGTGCCGCCGGATCTGCCCATCGACCCCGAGGGCGCCCGAGCACCGCTTCCGGCAGCCGGGCCGTTCTACGTTTCGAGCTGGCAGCGGGGTGGCCGTATCGTTCTCGAGCGAAACCGGCGGTATGGCGGGCGGAGACCGCGCTTCGTGGATCGATTCGTCATCGAGCTCGGTCTGGACGCGGCAGATGTCGCGCCCAGGATCGAACGAGGGTCGCTCGATTCCGGGGACGTGGCGAGCGGCGCGCACGGGCGGCTGGCCCGCCGCTACGGCATCAACCGTGTGCAGTACTTCGTCAAGCCCACGGCGCTCGTGTACTTCCTGCGCCTGAACAACAGGAGACCTCCTCTTTCGGCCGCCGGCTCGCGGCGCGCCGTCAACTTCGCCGTGGATCGCAGCGCGCTCGTCCGGGCCGCGGAGCGAACCACCGCCTCCGAGCGGTTCGGGCCGGCCTGGGGCACGCCCACTGACCAGTGGCTAGTGCCCGGCATGCCCGGCTACCGCAACGCTCGGATCTATCCCTTCCGCGCCGGCATCTCGAAGGCGCGAGCGCTGCTCGGGAAACAGAAGAGCCCGCGGCGCGTCACGCTCTACACGCGGAGCGAGGAGCCATTCGTGACCTGGGCTCAGCTGATCGAGCGTGATCTGCGCAAGGTCGGTCTCACCGTGACGACCCGCTTCTTCCCGCTGTCGGTGCTGTACGCCAAGCTCGATACTCCGGGCGAGCCGTGGGACGTCGCCGCCCCGGGCGGCTACGGGCCGGCCTACCCGGATCCAGCGTCTACCTTCGAGGTCTTCGAGGCGCGCGGCACACCGGCGCGATATCTGCGGCTTCTGCGCCGCGCCAAGACGCTCCGGGGACCCGCCCGCGAGCGAGCGTATGCGGCTCTGGACGTCGCGCTGGCGCGAGACGGCGCGCTCAGCGTGCCGTTCGCCGCATACAACCTCCGCACTTTTGTCTCCAAGCGCGTCGGCTGCAAGATCTTTCGGCCCGAGCTCGATCTGGCAGCCGTCTGTCTGAAGCGTTAGCGGCTAGCCGCGCTGTGCGCTGACCCAGACGTAGCCGTGCCCGAACGCGACGGCCGACGGCGTGCTACCCACCCGGATCGTCTCGACGACCTCCCGCGAGCCCGGATCGATTCTGGAAACCGTCTTGCTTCCCTTGTTCGCGACCCAGATCGCACCGGCTCCCGCCACGATGCCGGTGGGCCGGTCTCCGACGCGAATGGTGCTTGCCGAGTTCGTCCTCGCGTCGATTCTCGAGACGAGGTCGTCGCCCGTGTTCGTCACCCATGCAGCCCCGTAGGCGACTGCGATGCCGGTTGGACGGCTTCCAACCGTGATCCTCGCGGTTGGACCGGCCTCGAAGGTGCCGGGATTGAACCGGTACACGGTGGCCTCTCCGGAGTTCACGACCCACAAGGAACTCTGTCCCAGGGCCACCCCTGCAGGCGCCGAGCCGGCGAATGACCTGCCGTCGACCCGGCCGGTGGCCGGATCCAGGCGGACGACTGTCGAGTCCCCGAATATCGCCCAGAGGGCGCCGTCGCCACCTGCCACCGTTCCTTCGCCACCGCCTCTGGCGATCTCGCCGCCCCTTGCGACCCGGAAGGTGTTCGTCACGCGGTCGTAGCCGGGGTCGATCCGCGACAGCGTCCCGCGCAGCCCGTGCGCCACCCAGATCGACGTGCCCGCGAAAACCAGGCCGCTCGGCGTCTGCTCTCCGAGCGGGATCGTTGCCGTCGCCTCTCGCCGCTTCGCATCGATGCGGGTGACGGTCCGGTCGTCGAGGTTTCCGACCCACACCGACCCTGCGCCGATCGCAACCGGGCCCGGCCGAATGCCGGTCGGGATCTCGCCGACCATCGCGTTCGAGATGGGGTCGATGACTCCAACGGAGTTCGGCCGCAGGCGGTCGAGGCCGTCGTTCCCGCTTCCCCGTGCAAGAGCCAGCGCGGCAACCCCGGCAAGGGCGAGCAGGGCCGCCGTCAAGACGACGACGCGCGAGCGCAGGGTCCTGGCGGGCCTTGTCGGCGGCTCGACGGGTGGCCGGCTCGCTTGCCGCCGAAGGGGTGGCGGCTGGAGAGCCGGGTCGTGTCCGAGGATGGCACGCTCGAGGCGCTGCAGCGCCGGGCTCGGCTCGAGGGCGAGTTCGTCCATGAGGGTCTTACGCCCTTCCCGGTACGCCGCCAGCGCATCTGCCTGGCGTCCTGCGCGATAGAGCGCGAGCATCAGCTGCTGGCGCAAGCGCTCGCTGTAGGGATGTTCGGCAACGAGGCGCTCGAGCTCGCCGATCAGCTGCTCGTGTCTTCCGAGCACGAGGTCGCAGTCGATGCGGTCGATGAGCGCGGAGAGGTGAACGTCCTCCAGTCGTGCGATCTCGTTCTTGGCGAACGACTGGAACTCGAGGCCGGCGAGAGCCCTGCCGCGCCACAGCGAGAGGGCGCGGCGGAAGGTCTCGGCAGCGCGCTCGGGATTCTCTTCGGCCGCTTCGGCGCGGGCGTGGGCGACGAGTCGCTCGAAGCGAGCGGCATCCAGCTGCTCGGGCTCGAGTTGTACGACGTAGCCGGGCGCCCGGGTTGCGACGATCTGCTCTCCGCTCGCCGCCTGAAGGGCCCTGCGCAGCCGTGAGATGTACACCTGGACGGTCTTGGCCGCGGTCGACGACGGCGAGCTGCCCCAGAGCTCGTCGATCAGGCGCTCGGTCGAGACGACCTGGTTCGGATGGAGGAGGAGGATCCCGAGCACCGCTTCCTCTCTGGCGGCCCCGAGTTGGATCGGGCGACCGTCGTCCAGGATCTCGAGTGGCCCGAGGATTCGGAATTCCACGCTCACTTTCTAACGGCCCGGCGCCGAGGCGACAAGTACGCTGCCGGCGGCGTGCAGGGCGATACCGACCGGTTTACCCGGTAGAAACCGGTGTGATACCGGGCCGGGTGACCATTTCGTCCGTGACGCGTGCCACGGGATACGAGAACGCGGGCAGGATCTTCGGCGGCGACGTCTGGACGGATCAAGCCGGTCAGGCCACCGTCGTCCTGCCCGCGTACGTGCGGGAGCACTACGTCTCCTTCACGTACGAGCTCACACCGGCCGATCCCGAGGTGGACGCCTCCGTGGTCGCCGGCCTGCTCGACGGTCGCTTTGCGATCGAGACGAGCAGACCGCACACGAAGGTGATCTGGCGCGTCACGGCACTTCCCCATACCGACAGAGGAGGATGAAGATGCATCGGATCGTGCAACTCGCACTTGTCGCTTTGCTCACGCTGGTCGTGGCCGCTCCCACGGCCACGCCGAGCGCGTCGATCGGTCCTGTCGTCCCGGTGGCCGCCGGAAAGAAGCGCTGCAAGTACGTCGTCAAGAAGATCAAAGGCAAGAAGAAGCGAGTGCGCGTCTGCCGGAACGTACCGGCTCCGAAGCCGCCGCCACCGCCGCCGCCGCCGAGTGCGGTCAAGATCGCAGCGACGATTCCCGTGGGATTCGCTCCCGCCGGGGTTGCCGTGGCGGACGGTGCGGTGTGGGCCGCCAGCTGGTTCACAGAGCCGGCGGGGAAACTCGTGCGTATCGATCCGAGCACGAATCGCGTCGCCGCCACCATTCCGCTGCCCGCAACCGGATTCACCTGGGTCGCGGCCGCGCCGGGCTCTGTCTGGGTGGCGATCGCCGAGGGCGGACCCGAGCCACAGGCCTCCCACAGGCTCACCGTGGTGCGCATAGATCCCCAGACCAACTCGGTCGTTGCGACGCTCAAACCCGGCATGGCTCCCCAGCGGCCCGCGCCGCTCGCGATCGGCGAGGGTGCCGTTTGGGCGACGAACTTCGAGGAATCCACGGTCACGCGCATCGACCCGGTCACCAACGCCCTCGTCACGAAGATTCCGACCACCGCGGAACCGGGGCGGCAGGATCGTGGCCGCCCGAGCGGGATCGCTGTTACGCCAGGCGCTGTGTGGGTGATGAATCACCGCGAGGGCAAGCTCTTGCGCATAGACCCCGCGACGAATCAAATCGTGGCGACGGTCGATACCCAGGATGGACGGGTAGCCGCAGGCGAGGGATCGATCTGGGTGGCAGCCGCGGGCGGAGACCGTGTCGACCGCGTCGACCCGGCGACGAACCGCGTCGCGGCCACCATCTCCGGCTGTCGCGAGACCCAGGCCGCCGCCGTGGGCGGCGGTCTGGTGTGGGTCACGCAGGGGAATGCCCTGTGCCTGATCGACCCACGCACGAACAAGGTGGTCGACAATGTCGCGGTCACGCGCGGCTCCAGCCAGACTTTCGGCGTCACCTACGGCGAGGGTGCCGCCTGGGTGACCGACGTCGCGGCGAAGACCGTGGTGCGAGTGGAGCGAACGGGCTAGCTCGCGCTGAAGGCCGCTTGGCACCTGGCCAGGCACGGAGAGTCCGGTCACGACGGGCTCTCCGTGCCCCCAGGGGCGGCAGAGCCGATGTCACAAGGTGCGCTCGGACGCTGTCACGCGGGTCCGGCGACCTCGAGATCGTCTCCCTCGAAAGCGCGGACACGCTCGCGGTAGGCCGCCGGGATCGGCGCCGCTCGGCGCTCGTCGAGATCCACCAGCACGAGTGTCTGCCCCGCCGTCACCATCAGGAGGTCGTCTTCGACACGGTAGGCGGCACATTCGTAGGTCGCGCTCGTGCGGCCGATGCGGGACAGGCGCACGAACACCTCCAGCGCATCGTCGAAGCGCGCGGGTGCGAAGTACTCCATGGTGCAGGCGCGCATGACGAACTCGTGCTCGCCCTGCTCGAGCTTCAGCATCTCGAGATGCCGGTGGTATTCCACGCGCGCGAGGTCGAAGTAAGGCAGATAGCGGCCGTAGTAGACGATGCCCTGGGCATCCGTGTCTGAAAACCCCACCCGCGTGTAGGCGGCGAACTTGAAGGGCGGCTTGCGGTCGGTCGTATGTCCGAGCTCGAGCGGCATTCGCCCAAACCTACAGGGCGCCGATCTCGGCCCCGAAGAAGTCCAACCCGGCAGGCCGAACCACCGCGATCCACCGTGGTCGACGCTGGGAGATGCAGGCGTTGAACGGTGGCTACGAGAACGTCACGAGTTACGCGCGAATGACGGCGAGGACCTCCTCGCGCTTGCGCTCCATGAGCTCTCGCGAGCGGGCCTCGAGATTCAGGCGCAGGAGCGGCTCCGTGTTCGACGGCCGCACGTTCATGTGCCAGTCGGGCGCATCGACGGAGATCCCGTCCAGGTGGCTCACGGTGCCCTCCCGGCCGAAACGCTCCTTCAGCTCCTGGAGCTTGAGGGCGACGTCCGGGACCGGCGTGTTCAGCTCCCCGGTGATGAAGTAGCGGCTTCGGTAGTCGTCGAGGATCTCCGAGAGCCTGGCGTCTCTCATGGACAGGAGCTCCAGCATGAGCAGGAAGGGGACGACGCCCGAGTCGGCCTGGGAGAAGTCGCGGAAGTAGTAGTGCCCGGACACCTCCCCGCCGAACGTCGCGTCCTCCGCGCGCATCCGGTGCTTGATGAACGCGTGTCCGACACGGTTGACGAGCGGGATACCGCCGGCGCGCTCCACGGTCTCCGGGACGGCCCAGCTCGCGCGCAGGTCGTAGATGATCTTGGCGCCCGGCTCCTTCGCCAGGATCGACTCGGCGAGCAGCGCCGTGACGAAGTCTCCCGGGACGAACTCGCCGGTGTCGTCGACGAAGAAGCAGCGGTCGGCGTCGCCGTCGAAGGCGACCCCGAGATCGGCGCCTTCCTCGGTGACCTTGCGCACGATGAACTCGCGGTTCTCCGGCAGCAGCGGATTCGGCTCGTGGTTCGGGAAGCTGCCGTCCGGCTCGAAGTAGCAGCGCACCGCATCGACGGCGGGCAAGCGCTCGAGCACCGGCGGAAGCATCGCTCCCGCCATGCCGTTCGCCGCATCGATGACCACGCGCAGCGGCTTGACTGCCGACGGATCGATGAACGAGAGCACGCGCTCCACGTACCCCGGCCACACGTCGTACTCGCGGACCGGTCCTGAGGCCTGACCCCGGGACACTCTCTCCACGGCAAGTGCACGATCCCGCACGTCCTGCAGGCCCGACTCACCGCCGACGGGCAGTGCGCCGCGACGCACGATCTTCATGCCGGTGTACTCCTTCGGATTGTGCGAGGCGGTCACTGCCACGCCCCCGTCGAGGCCGAGCTCCCCGACCGCGAAGTAGACCATCTCGGTCCCGACCAACCCGATGTCTAGCACCTCGCACCCGGCTTCGGTACAGCCGTCGATCAGAGCACGGGTGATGCCCGGCGCAGAGAGACGCATATCGCGGCCAACAGCGATGCGCCGCGGCTCGAAATGCTCCACGTACGCGCGCCCGATCGCGTAGGCGCCCTCTTCGTCCAGCTCGGTCGGGTAGACCCCGCGCACGTCGTAGGCCTTGAAAACACTGGGATCGAGCACGGACCCCGGATGCTAACGGCGGGAACGTTCGGCGGCCGCAGTTCGTTCTACTCTTACAGCGTGGAACGCAAGCTCTTGACGATCCTATTCGTGGATCTCGTGGACTCGACGAGGCTCGTGACGGCGAGCGACCCCGAGATCGTCCGCCGCCGCGTGACCGGGTTCTTGGACCACGTCACGGACTGCATCGCGAAGCACGGCGGGACAGCGCGCAACCTCGCCGGCGATGGGCTCATGGCGGCGTTCGGGATCCCGCAGGCGCACGAGGACGACGCCGAGCGCGCCGTTCGAGCAGGCCTGTCGATTCTCGAGTCGGTCGGCGAGCTCGGTCTGGAGGCGCGGATCGGTGTGGAGTCCGGTGAGGTGCTCACCGACGAGCTCGACACGACCTACTCCACCGGAGAGGCAATCAACGTGGCGGTTCGGCTGCAACAGGCGGCTGCGCCCGGTGAGCTTCTGCTCGGCCCGACAGCGTTTCGACTGACCCTCGGTCACGTGGAGGTCGAGGATCGCGGTCCGGTCGACCTGAAGGGCATCGAGGAGCCGGTGTGGGCCTGGCGCGCGCTCGGGGCAGTTGTCGGTCCGCAGCCCCGGGGCCGGATGGAGGCACCGCTGATCGGCCGTGAGGCCGAGCTCGAGCTGCTCCAGAACACGTTTGAACGCGTTCGCCGGGACGAGCGAGCCCAGCTCTTCACCATCTATGGCGAGCCGGGTGTTGGCAAAAGCCGCCTCGCCCGCGACTTCGTCGCCGGTCTGGAAGGGGCGACGGTGCTCTCGGGACGCTGCCTGCCCTACGGCGAGGGCATCACGTACTGGCCGCTCGCCGAGATGGTCAAGGTGGCTGCCGGGATCGCGGACGACGATCCGGTAAAGGAGGCCGTGGAGAAGCTCCGCATCTGCTGTGAGGACGAGGCCGTCGCCGACCTCCTCGCACTTGCTTCCGGTGTGCTCGAGGCCGTCGAGGAGGAGCGTAGCCAGCCCGAGATCGCCTGGGCGGCGCGCGAGTGGGCCGAGCAACTCGCACGGCCGCAACCGCTCATCCTCGTCTTCGAGGACATCCACTGGGCGGAAGAGCCGCTGCTCGAGTTGATCGAGCACATGGCAGGAGGGGTTCGCGAAGCACCGCTCTTCCTGCTGTGCCTGGCCCGCCCCGAGTTGCTCGACGCGCGCGCCGGCTGGGGAGGCGGCCGCCTTCGGGCAACCGCTATCGAGCTCGAGCCGTTGCGCCCCGCGGAGAGCGAGCAGCTAGTCGAGGCGCTCTCGAGCGACCTGGACCTTGATTCGGACGCCCTGGAGACCCTGCTCAGAAAGACGGAGGGAAACCCGCTGTTCGTGGAGGAGACGATCCGCATGCTGACGGAGCAGGATGGTGCCGGCTCGGCCGAGCGCATCCCGGACACCGTGCAGGCGCTCATCGCCGCTCGGATCGATCGGCTGCCTTCGGCTGAGAAAAGCTTGCTGCAACGAGCTGCCGTCGTGGGCCGAGTCTTCTGGGCCGGCGCTCTCGCCCACCTCCTGCCCGAGCGTGAGGACCTCGCCCAATGCCTGAACGACCTCGTGGAGCGCGACTTTCTGCTGCGCGAGTCCCGCTCGAGTATCTCCGGAGAAACCGCGTACCGGTTCAAGCACGTTCTGATCCGGGACGTCGCCTACGCGGGCATCTCGAAGTTCGCTCGCGCGGAACACCATCGGCGCTTTGCCGAGTGGTTGCGCGAGCGCGCAGGCGAGGAGCTGCTCGAGATTCGCGCGACTCACCTCGACCGCGCCACCACCTTGCTGGCAGAGCTGGACGGTGCCGCTCCCGC
>JACCTQ010000097.1 GCA_013812265.1 Actinomycetota bacterium | reverse complement strand
GCCTCCGGCAGGCGCACCTCGAAGCGCCGCCCATCCACCTCGACGGGCAAGACTCGCTCGCGCAGCCCGACGGCTGCGCGAGGCGTCGGTCGCCGGCGGGACGGCGCTGACTCGGCCGCGGCCTTCGCCGTCAGCTCGGACTCGACGAGGCCGTGGCATGTCTCCCCGGCGATGAAACACGGGTGGGAGAGAAGGGCGCGGTGGAAGCCGAGCAAGCTCGGAACGCCCTCGATCACGAACTCGTCGAGCGCACGGAGCATGCGGCGCCGGGCGTGCTCGCGATCGCGACCGAGCACGCAAAGCTTCGCGATCATCGGATCGTAGAGACCCGAGACCTCAGAACCCTCGACGACGCCCGAGTCGACACGCACCCCGGGGCCCGAGGGCTCGCGGTAGGCGGTGATCGTTCCAGGCCCGGGCCGGAAGCCGTTCGCCGCGTCCTCGGCGTTGATGCGGCATTCAATCGCGTGGCCCGCGAAAGACAACGTCGCCTGCTCGATCGAGAGCGGCTCGCCGGCGGCGATCAGGACCTGCTCGCGGACGAGATCGACGCCGGTCACGAGTTCCGTGACGGTGTGCTCGACCTGTATCCGCGTGTTCATCTCGAGGAAGTAGTAGTCACCCTCGCGTGAGAGCAAGCCTTCGATCGTGCCCGCGCTTTCGTAGCCGACCGCGCGTGCGGCCTCGACCGCAATCGCGCCGATGCGCTCGCGGAGCGCCGGGTCGACGGCAGGCGACGGCGTCTCCTCGACGAGTTTTTGGTGCCGCCGCTGAATCGTGCAATCGCGTTCTCCCAGGTGAACCACGTTCCCGTGGCGATCGGCGAGCACCTGGATCTCCACGTGCCGCGGGTCCTCGAGAAACCGCTCGACGTAAACGGTTGCGTCCGCGAAGTACGAGGCGCCCTCGCGCTGGGCCGACTGCAGCGCGCGCTCGGCCTCGTCAGGCGAGCGAACCACCTTGAGGCCCTTTCCTCCACCCCCTGCGGACGCCTTGATTGCCAGCGGCCAGCCGTGCTCGTCCCCGAGCGCGACGATCTCGTCGACCGAGTCGACGGGCTCCGTCGTTCCGGGGATGATCGGAACTCCGGCGGCGCGCATGCGGTCGCGAGCTGCGATCTTCGAGCCCATCAGGTCGATGGCCTCCGGAGGCGGCCCGATCCAGACGATGCCCACCTCCGCGCACACCCGCGCAAAGCCGGCGTTCTCCGCGAGGAAGCCGTAGCCGGGGTGAATCGCCTCCGCGCCCGCCCGCCTCGCCGCCTCGAGGATCCGCTCCGGGTTGAGGTAGCTCTCTCCGGGAGCGCCCGGCCCGAGCAGGTAGGCCTCATCGGCGTACGAGACGTGCAGCGCGGCCCGGTCAGCCTCTGAGTAAACGGCCACCGTCCCGATGCCCAGCTCGCGGAGCGTGCGGAAGACGCGGATGGCGATCTCGCCGCGGTTCGCGACGAGCACTTTCGAGAACGGAGCCACGAGAGGCTTATTCTCCCCGAGCATGACTCTTGCCGACCAGCTCACCGTCGCGCGCGCAGCCGCCGTGCCGTTCGTGGTGCTGCTCTACGAATGGGATTTCAACCGGAACGAGTACTGGGCCACGGCGCTCTTCATCGTCGCGATGGCGACCGACTGGTTCGACGGGCGAATTGCGCGAAAGGGCGGCAGGACGTCGCCGCTCGGGTCGCTTCTCGACCCCGTCGCCGACAAGATCCTGGTCATCGCCGTGCTCGTGGTCCTGATCGACGAGAGGGTCTTCCCTGGATGGATGGTGGCCGCGATCGTGGCCCGGGAGTTTCTCGTCTCGGGGCTCCGACTCGCGGCCATCGAGCGTGGCGTCGTGATCCAGGCGCGCGATCTCGCCAAGCTGAAGACGTGGTCGCAAGCGACAGCGGCTGCCGTCGGAGGGTTCGCGGCCGCCGGGGCGTGGGACGACTCCATCGCGTGGTGGGCCCTCCTCGTAGCGCTCGTCCTGACGTGGGTCTCTGGACTCGATTACGCCCGAGTCGCAACGCGCCTATTCTGCGGCGGGCGAGCCGTAGCCTGACTCGGCGCCGGCGTTCTCCCGTAGCCCGCGCTCACGCCAGCGGCTCGAATACGCCGGAGGGATCGCGGGCGCCGTCAGGCCCGCGATAGCCACGCGTATCGCCCGCTCCTCCGCCGCCGTGGGCCTGGGATGAATGTTGAGGGCCGCTGTTGCAATCTTGGCACGATTCTGTTTCACATCCGCGCGCATTTCTTCGCTACGGTCCACATCGGGGGCGAGGGGCCGAAGGCCCCGGGGGGAAGATTTACGGCGGGTCAAAGCGGGATGTTGCCGTGCTTGCGCGGTGGGCGGCGCTCCCGCTTCGTCATGGCGGTTTGCAGAGCGTTGACGAGCACGGGCCTCGTCCGCCGCGGCTCGATGACCTCGTCCACGTAGCCGCGCTCCGCGGCTGAGAAGGGGTTCGCGAAGCGCTCCTTGTACTCCTCGATCAGCTCGGCGCGCCGGGCCTCCGGATCGTCCGCCTCCTCGATCTCCTGGCGAAAGATGATGTTCACCGCACCCTCTGGCCCCATCACGGCCACCTCTGCGGTGGGCCAGGCGAAATTGAAGTCGGCGCGGATGTGCTTCGAGCTCATGACGTCGTAGGCGCCGCCGTAGGCCTTGCGAGTGATCACAGCGAGCTTCGGCACCGTCGCCTCCGCGTAGGCGTAGAGGAGTTTCGCGCCGTGTCGGATGATCCCGCCCCACTCCTGGGCCGTACCCGGGAGAAAGCCCGGCACGTCCACGAAGGTCAGCAGGGGAATGTTGAACGCGTCGCAGGTGCGGACGAAGCGGCCGGCCTTGACGGAGGAGTCGATGTCCAGAACCCCCGCGAGCGCCTTCGGCTGGTTGCCCACCACGCCGATGGCGTAACCGCCGAGGCGCGCGAACCCGCACACGATGTTCTCCGCGAAGCGTTCGTGCACCTCGAGGAACTCGCCGTCGTCCACGACCCTGCCGATCACGCTCTTCATGTCGTACGGCTTGTTCGGATTGTCGGGAATCACCGAGTCGAGCTCGGCGTCCTCGCGATTTGGGGGATCGGCCGGCTCGTTGAAAGGCGGCGGATCGAGGTTGTTCTGCGGCAGGAAGGACAGCAGGTAGCGCGCGTCGTCCAGGCATGACTCCTCGTCCGGGGCTGCGAAATGCGCGACGCCGGAGCGTGCGGCATGTGTCGCCGCGCCGCCGAGCTCCTCGAAGGTGACCTCCTCTCCGGTCACGGTCTTCACGACGTCGGGCCCGGTGATGAACATGTACGAATCGCCCTCGACCATGAGCACGAAGTCGGTCATGGCGGGCGAGTAGACGGCGCCGCCCGCGCAGGGGCCCATGACCAGGCTGATCTGCGGGATGACTCCCGAGGACTGGACGTTCCGCCAGAAGATCTCGGCGTAGCCGGCGAGCGAGACGACGCCCTCCTGGATCCGCGCTCCGCCGGAGTCGTTGATCCCGATCACAGGACAGCCGTACTTGGCCGCCAGGTCCATCACCTTGCAGATCTTCTCGGCGAAGACCTCCGACAGAGACCCGCCAAAGACGGTGAAGTCCTGCGAGAACACGAAGACCTTGCGGCCGAAGATCTCGCCGTACCCGGTGACCACGGCGTCGCCGTAGGGGCGCCGTTCCATCATCCCGAACTCGGGGTTGCGATGGCGAACGTAGCGGTCGAGCTCCACGAACGAGCCCTCGTCGAGCAGCCTCTCCAGCCGCTCGCGCGCGAGCAGCTTCCCCTTCGCCCGGTGTCGCTCGACAGCCTTCTCGCTGCCCGCGTGCCTGGCCTCGTCCTGGAGACGGCGGAGCTGCTCGAGCTTCTCGTTCGTGCCGCGTTCGGTCGTGGCCATAGCGACGAGGAGACTAGTACAGTCGGGTCGTGGAGCCGGTCGACCGCTCGACGATCTGGCCGTACCGGGAGGGTGAGCCGGGCCAGTTCTTCTACCAGCGTTACGCGCATCCGACCGGCGTGGAGGCGGAGCAGGCGCTCGGCGAGCTCGACGGGGGACGAGCGCTCCTGTTCTCGTCCGGGATGGGCGCCGTGACGAGCGTGATTCTCGGGCTGCTCGAGCCCGGCGCCCGGATTGCCCTTGCAGACGGCGCCTACTACGGTGTCGAACGGCTCTTCCGGACGGAGCTCACACGCTGGGGGGTCGACGTCGTGGAGTTCGACCAGACCGGCCCACCGCCCGAGGGCGTCCAGCTCGTCTGGCTGGAGACGCCGTCCAATCCGCTGCTCAGCTTTCCCGACCTCGCGGCGAGCGTCGAGGCCGCCCACGCCCAGGAGGCGCGCGTGGTCGTGGACGCGACCGCCGCCACTCCGGTACTCCTCCGGCCGCTCGAGCACGGCGCCGACATCGTCGTCCACAGCGCCACGAAGTACCTGGGCGGACACTCGGACGTCCTCCTCGGAGTGGCCGTTTGCCGTTCGGAAGACGATCACCGGCGGTTGCTGGAGTTTCGCGGTCACACCGGGGTGGTTGCCGCGCCGGATCCCGCGTGGCTGTTGCTTCGCGGCCTCCAGACCCTGACCGTCCGTGTCGAGCGCCAGTCGGCGAGCGCGCTCGAGGTCGCCCGCCGGTTGCAGGCGCACCCCGCAGTCGAGCGCGTTCGCTATCCCGGGCTCGGCGACGAACGGGCCGCCCGCTACATGCGAAGCGGCTTCGGCGGCCTACTCTCGTTCGACGTCGCCGGAGGAGCGGAGGCCGCTCGGTCGGTAGAGACCTCCACGCACCTGATCAAGAACGCGACGAGCCTCGGCGGGGTGCACTCCGTCCTCGAGACGCGCCGCCGCTGGGAGGGCGACCGCGTCCCGGAGCAGCTCGTTCGGCTGAGCGTCGGACTGGAACCGGTGGACGAGCTGTGGGCTGACCTCGAGCAGGCGCTTCCCGGCGGCTGAGGGCGCTACGGTTCCGGTATGAGGAGATTGCTGTTCACGAGCGTCGTTCTCGTCACGGCCGCTGCTTGTGCGCCGGTGGTCGGCGCGAGTGTCCGCGCTCTCCCGGCGAAAATGACTCTGCAGGGTGTGGGAGGAGTTCGCCCGGGTATGACCGTGGCGCAGGTCGACGCACGTTGGGGGGTGAAGCTGCGGCTCGATCGCTCACTGGGATCGGGATGCGCGACCGCCAGCGTCCGCCGAGGCGGCATGTCCGGCTACGCGCTATTCGAGAACGGCCGCTTCGGCGCCGTCTGGTTCAGGAAGGGCGCCGTTACGCCGGCCGGGATCCGGATCGGCTCCACCGTGGGAGCGCTTCGGAAGGCATACGGCTTCCGCCTGGGATCGCGCCTGAACAAGTACACGCCCGGCGCGCGCGACTACTTCTTGCGAAGCCCGAGCAGGCCGCGGTGGGAGCTGCGATTCGACGTGTCGCCGCGTGGCCGGGTCACGGAGATCGCATTCGGAAGCCGCGCGGTTCGGTACGTGGAGGGCTGCGCCTAGCGTCGGTGAAGAGAGCCGGAGGTCGGACTCGAACCGACGGCCTAGCCCTTACAAGGGGCTTGCTCTACCAGCTGAGCTACTCCGGCGCCCGCCGCATGGTAGTCCATCCGAGGCTGGGTTTACACTCTTGACAACATGGAACATCCAAAGGCTATTGGCGATCGAACAGCCCTCGCGGTGATGCTCGCTCTGCAGGAGGCTGGATTTTCGGTTCTTGTTCCGTTCGGAGAGAACACGCGCTACGACCTCGTTATTGACGATGGCGTGCGCCTCGCCCGCGTCCAGTGTAAAACCGGGCGGCTGCGACAGGGCGCGGTTCGCTTCGCCGTCTGCAGTACCTACGGGCATCATCCGAACCCTCGAGTCGTTCGTCGCGACTACAGGGATGAGGTGACCTTTTCGCCGTCCACTGTCCCGAAACGGATGGCGTCTATCTCATTCCGATCGACCGCCTTCCACCGAGGCGCGAAGGTGCACTGCGGGTTGAGCCGCCGAAGAACAACCAGCGGCTGCGCATCCGCTTCGCCGCCGACTACGAGATCGGCTCGGTCGCGGTCCGCCCGGTCACCGCCGGCGAGCGGGTAGCGACTTTGCCGCTTACTGCAGAACCTGGCGCGACTGCTGGTGCGTCAGGATCTTGCGCTTGACCCGCTGGAGCGCGTTATCGATCGTCTTCGTGTCGCAGCCGAGCGCCTCGGCCATCTCCTCGTAGGACGATCCCTCGAGGTACATGCGGAGCGCGTCGGACTCCAGCTTGGAGAGGCCCGTGCCTAGCGTGAAGACGAGGCTCTGGAGCTCCTCGGTCGAGATCACGCACACCGACGGGTCGTCCACGCCCGGGCCGGGTAGCGCGTCGCCCAACGTGCAGTCGCTCTCCGACTCCTGGCCGGTGGGCGTATGGCTGAAGGAGACGTACGTGTTCAGCGGCGCGTGCTTGAAGCGGGTCGCCGTCTTGATGGCCGTGATGATCTGCCGCGTCACGCAGAGCTCCGCGAAGCTCCGGAACGAGGTCTCCATTTCCGGGCGAAAATCCCGTACCGCCTTGTAGAGGCCGATCAGCCCCTCCTGCAGCAGATCCTCGGACTCGCCGCCGGCGAGGAAGTACGAGCTCGCCTTCAGCCGGACGAAGCCCGTGTAGCGCCGGATCAGCTGATCGAGAGCCTGCTCGTCTCCGTTCCGTGCCTTGAGGGCCAGCTGTAGATCCTCAAGCTCACGTTGAGCTTTCTGTGGCGAATACGACGGCGGAGATGAGTGGCTGCGAAGAGCTTTCATGAGCTTTTACCGGACCCTCGCCGTATGATCGAGCGCCGATCTCAGGCTAAGGTTGAGGGAGACCATAGCAATCTTGTCAAGGATTTACAACAAGCCGACTGCTACGAGCGGCGGCGGCGCAGGTCGTCGAGACGTTTCGCCGTCTCCGAATCGACTCTGTCACCGATCCGGGAGCGGGCCGGCTCACGATGGCCGGCCGGCCGTAGTTCTCGTGCAAATGCCTTGGAGCTCCGCTTCATGACCTCCTGCCCCGACGTGCCCCGGACCGCTGCGTCCGAGGACACAAGCAGGACTTGCTCACGTCCTCGATGCGCGGCGGCAAGCCGTTCCAGCACCGCATCGGCGTTCAGGGCATAGACGACTTCGAGCGGCCCGTGCGACTCGTCCGTGCCCACGCCGTCGAAGACCAGCACGCCGCGCGCGCCGCGCAGGGCCACGAAGCTCGCCAGCTCGTCGCGAAGCGCTCGGACGTCAGCGAACTCCCCGGCGTTCAACAGGTTGTAGCCGTCGAACAGGTACAGCGTCGGCTCACTCACCGAAGCTCCGTTGTCGCCTCGCCTCGAACAGGAGCACCGCCGCGGCGACGCTCACGTTGAGCGACTGGATTCGCCCGTGTAGCGGGATCGCCACCTCGGCGTCGCACGTGCGGCGCACGAGCGGGCGCAATCCCCTCCCCTCCGCCCCGAACACGAGGGCGACCCCTCCGGTCAGATCGCTCTGCCACATCGAGGTCGAGGCCTCTCCGGTGGCGCCGTAGACCCAGAGCTCCTGGCTTTTCACGTCGGCGAGGTAGCGCGCCAGATTGGTGACCACAGCGACGGGAAGGTGCTCGATCGCCCCGGCGGAGGAGCGGCACACCGCGGCGGTCACACGGGCCGAGCCGTGGGCCGGCAGGACGACGCCGGTCGCGCCCGCGCCTTCAGCGCTTCGGCAGACGGCGCCCAGGTTGCGCGGATCGCTCACCTGGTCGAGGCACACCAGTAGAGGGCGCTCCCCCGCGGCAAGCTCCCGGGCGTCGCCGTAGCGGTACGGCTCGCACCACGCGACCGTTCCCTGGTGGTCGCGGGTTCCGGCCGCTTCGGTCAACTCGCGCTCGGGTTTTACCTGCACGCGCACGGAAAGCGGCTCGTGAAGCCAAGCCTCCACCGCGAGCGCGCGCTCACCCACCCAGAGCTCGAGTACCTCCCGACGTCCGCGCAGCGCCTCACGTACAGCGCGGCGACCGTAGACGAGGTCGCGCGTCACCCCGGCCTGGGAACGAGCTCGAAGCCGCCCGTCGCGTCGCGTACCTCCCAGCCCGCCGCCTCGATCTGGTCTCGGAGCTCATCGGCTTGCGCAAATTGCCTGGCGTCGCGAGCAGCCTGTCGCTCGTGTGCAAGCCGCTGAACATCCGAAGGCGCGGTGTCTGGCACGGCGAGGGAGGCAAGGCCGAAGACCTCTAGCCCTCGCCTCATGAGACCGACCTTCTGCTCGCGTCGCCACTCGTGCAGCACGGCCAGGGCCTGGGGCGTGTTGAAGTCGTCGTTCAGGGCCTTCTCGAAGGCACGAAACTCTTCCTCCCGACCAGGGGCTCCGGGCGACCGGAACGCGTTTCGCAGGCTCTCGGCTTGAGCAGCCGCCTGTGCCATCACTTCGTCGTTGAAATCCACCGGCTGCCGCCAGTGACCACTCAGGTGGAACAGCAAGAGCGCCTCCCGCCCCCAGACGTCGAGAACGTTTCGGAGCGTGACGACGTTCCCGAGCGACTTCGACATCTTCTCCGCGTCGAGCTGGAGCATTCCGTTGTGCATCCAGACGCGCGCGAAGGGACGGCCGGCGCCGAGTGACTGGGCGAGCTCGTTCTCGTGATGCGGGAAACGGAGGTCGTTGCCGCCGCCGTGAAGCTCGAAATCTGGCCCGAGGTACTTCTCGGCCATCGCCGAGCATTCGATGTGCCACCCCGGCCGTCCCAGACCCCACGGCGAATCCCACGCCGCGTCCTCGTGTGCCTTCTGCGACTTCCATAGAGCGAAATCACGCTGATCTTCCTTCAGCTCGCTCGGCTCCTGAGCGATCATGTCCTCTAGCTGCGCGCCTGAGAGACGCCCGTACTCCCCGAAGCGCGCGACCCGAAAGTACACATCGCCTTGCGATTCGTAGGCGAGCTCGCGCCCGATGAGCTCTCGGACGAGCGCAATGATCTCGGGAATCGTCTCGCTCGCGCGGGGCTCGACGTCGGGCCGCCCCAGACCGAGATCGTTCGTGTCCTCGAAGAACCAAGCTGTCGCCCGGTCGGCGAGGACGCGGCTGTCGATCCCCTGTTTCGCCGCCTCCTCGTAGACATGGTCATCGACGTCTGTGATGTTGTGAACCAGCCTGACGACGTAACCCTGGCTCTCGAGCCAGCGCTTGACCCACATGGCCAGAACGAACGGTCTCGAGTTGCCAACATGGATGCGCTGGTACACGGTTGAGCCGCAGACGTACATCCGAATCGGGCCGGGGGCGGGCGGAAGCTCCTCCCTCGTGCGCGTGAGCGAGTTATAGAGCCGCATCGACTCTTCGCAGCGCGTCGTCGCGCGGGAGCCCCGCGACGACGGTCCAGAGCTCGGGGCCGCGCTCGCGCCCGGTCAGTGCGAGGCGCAGCGTGCGCAGGTCGCCGCCGGCTGCCTTCACTGCCTTGACGAGCGCGCGGGACGCCTCCTCGCCCAGCCGGCCGTTCGCCGCCTCCCGAAGCTCCCGAAAGGACTCGAGTGTCGGTCGGGCGGCCGCGCCGAGCTGCACGGCCTCCGGCTCGAGCAGCGCGCGGGCCAGCTCGCGGGCTTCGTTCAGATCATGCGCGCCCCTGAGCGCAGGGCCGAGCGCGGCGGGGGCCCCCACTCTCGCCGAGAACTCCGCGTCGGACATGGCGCTGATCGCATCCAGCGACAGCCGGCGGAGCCGTGCGAGATCGAGGTGAACGTCTCCGCGCGGAAGTCCGAGCTCTACGAGGTAAGCCCGCACGGCCTCCGCTGGCACTCCGGACTCGCGCAGATCGGCCACCGACGAGAGGCCGTGCCGCTTCGAAAGCTTGTGCCCGTCTTCGGCGAGGATCAAGCCGTGGTGCAAGAACTCCGGCGGCTCGAGCCCGAGCGCTTCCGCCAGGGCCACGTGGAGCGGAGTGTTCGCGAGGTGATCCTTGCCACGGATCACGTGGGTCACGCCGAGCTCGGCGTCGTCGACCACGCTCGCAAGGTGGTAGGTGGGCGATCCGTCGGACCGAAGGAGCGTCGGACGCCTTTCGGCATCGAAGCGGACGGTACCGCCGTCCTCGAATGCCCGACCAGCTTCCAGGAGGCGGCCGGCGGCTGCACGATGAGCTTCGATGCGACCGGTCTGACACACCGGTCCCTCCTCGTACGGAATACCTAGCCATTCGAGGTCTCGCATAATCCCGTCCGCACTTTCGCGCGTCGACCGGGCTGCGTCGGTGTCGTCGATCCGCAGCAGCATGACGCCGCTGTGGCGATCGGCGAACGAGCGGTTGGCGACCGCCGTGAGCGCGTTGCCGAGCTGGAGCGACCCCGTCGGGCTGGGGGCGAAACGAACCTTGACCATGCTCTCAGTGTAGGACGCGCGGAGGTCCGCCCGCGACCGCCCGGCATGGAATCGTAGACTCACCCTCATGGAGGCGGCCCTGCTCGCCTGGCACGCTGAGAAGGCGCGCGACCTGCCCTGGCGCCGCACGCGCGACCCGTACGCGATCTTGGTCTCGGAGGTGATGCTCCAGCAGACGCAGGTCGAGCGCGTGATCCCCCGCTATCGGGCCTGGCTCGAGCGCTGGCCCACCGCCCGAGCGCTTGCAGAGGCGTCGGCCGCAGACGCCATCCGCGCCTGGCAGGGGCTCGGGTACAACCGGCGGGCCTTGAACCTCCACCGCGCCGCTCGTCGAATCGCCGCGAGCGGTTGGCCGGCCGATCTCACCGACCTGCCCGGTGTCGGCCGGTACACCGCTGACGCGGTCTCGTGTTTCGCCTTCGGCGAGCCGGTGCTCCCCGTGGACACCAACGTGCGGCGGGTTCAGGAGCGCGCAGGCAAGGTGTTTGCCGCCACGTGCGCGCAGGCGCTGATGGATCTCGGGGCCACGGTCTGTCTCGCGCGCATCCCGCGTTGCGACATCTGCCCGCTCGCAACTCGGTGCCCGTCCCGGGGAAGGCGATACGAGCCGCTGCGCAAGCAGTCGCGCTTCGAGGGCTCGTTCCGGCAGCGGCGCGCACGAGCCCTGCGCCTGGTGGCGGATCACCCGAGGCAGGTCGAGGAGCTCGACGCCGAGGCGTTCGAGTCGCTACGAGCCGACGGGCTGGTGATCGCCCGCGCGGGCGTCGTAGCGCTGCCCGAGTAGCCGGCGAACCTTACGGTTCCCCTAAATGTCGCTCGGCGGCAGGCGACCCGCACCTGGAGTCCCTACAGTGGATTCGGTTCGAGGTGAAAATGAGCACGAACTCAGAGACGAAATCCAGCGTTCTGGTCGTCGACGACGAGCCGATCGTGCGCGAGGTGGTCGTTCGATATTTGCGTCGCGAGGGCTACCGGACGCTCGAGGCAGCGGACGGCAGGCGCGCCCGCGAGCTGATCGAGACGGATCCGCCCAGCCTCGTCGTGCTGGATCTGATGCTGCCGGGCATCGACGGTCTCGCGCTCTGTCGTTGGATCCGTGCACGATCCGATGTGCCGGTGATCATGTTGACCGCGCGGGGAGAGGAGACGGACCGCATCGTCGGGCTCGAGATCGGTGCGGACGACTACATCACGAAGCCGTTCTCGCCACGCGAGCTGGCGGCGCGCGTCCGAACGGTGCTGCGTCGGACCACTCCCACGACGATAGCCGCGAAGAGCCTTGCCTTCGACGGTCTGACGATCGACGCCGGCACGCACGACGTAGTCGTCAACGGGCAGCACGTGCAGCTGACCGCGAAGGAGTTCGACCTGCTGTGGTTCATGGCGAGCCACCCGCGTCAGGTGTTCTCGCGCGACCAGCTGATGGATCGCGTATGGGGGTACGAAGCGGCCCTGGACACGGGCACCGTGACGGTACACATGCGGAGGCTGCGCGAGAAGATCGAGGACATGCCGTCCCGTCCCCGCTTTCTCGAGACCGTCTGGGGCGTCGGCTACCGGTTCGTACCGTGATCGCGTTCGCGGTGATCATGGCGGTGGCGATCGGGTCGACCGCCGTCGCGTTCGCCCTCGGGCTACGACGGTTGCCCTCGCTTCGTCTGCAACTGCTCGCACTCGCGCTGCTCAGCACGCTGCTTCCGCTCGTCGGCGTGCTGGTCGGCGGCCTCGTGATGTTCGACTCGCGCCACGACCTGATCGTGCTCGCCGTCGTGGCAGCGTCCTCGACCGTGGCTCTCGGCGCCTCGCTCCTCATCGCAGCCACGATCATGAGCACGATCGAGCGCCTGCAGTCGGCCGCGTCGGGCCTGGCGCGGGGCGAGCTCACCAGCCGGGCGTCAGAGGCCGGCCCCAGGGAGCTGACCGAGCTCGCGCGCTCGTTCAACGAGATGGCCGGCCGGCTGGAGACGCTGTTCGACGCCCGGCGACAGCTCGTCGCGTGGGCCAGTCACGATCTGAGGACGCCGCTTGCATCGATACAGGCCATGCTCGAGGCACTCGAGGACGGGCTGGCTCCGATGGAGCGCTACCTGCCCGCCCTCCAGGAGCAGACGCACAAGCTCAGCTCGCTCGTCGATGATCTGTTCGAGCTCGCCCGAGTGGATGCCGGCGCGTTGACGCTCGAGCTCGAGGAAACCAACCTCCCGGAGCTCGTCCGGGGGTGTCTACGCGGTGTCGAGGCCGAAGCGGCGGCCCGGAACATCACACTGCAGACGCGCATCCAGCCCGTGCCGGCCGCGCGCTGTGCCCCCGAGCAGGTCGAACGCGTGCTCTACAACCTGCTCACGAACGCACTGCGTCACACCCCATCCGACGGGTCGGTCGCCGTGCTGCTCGAGCGCCTACCGAAAGAGGTACAGGTGACAGTCGAAGATACCGGGGAAGGCCTTCCCCCGGGGTCCGCGAAGCGGATCTTCGACCGTTTCTGGCGAGCCGACCCTGCGCGGCCATCCGGGCGGGGGAGCGGTGCAGGCCTCGGCCTCGCCATAGCGCGGGGGCTCGTCGAGGCGCAAGGCGGGCGCATCTGGGCGGAACCGCGGCCCGGGGGCGGCGCGCGGATCTCATTCACGCTGCCGGCCGCGGCCGGACCCTAGGAACGTCTCGTCAGGAGGGCAACGGCCTGCGCGGCGAGCCCTTCGCGCCGCCCGGTGAAGCCAAGCCCGTCGGTTGTCGTGGCGCGCACGGAGACACATCCGGGCTCCACCGCCATCGCCTCGGCGAGCCGGGCACTCATCGCCGCCTGGTGAGCCGCGATGCGCGGTTCCTCCCCGACGAGGAGGCAGTCGGCGTTCACGAGCTCGAAGCCCGCCGCTCGAACCACCTCATAGGCATGCTCGAGCAAACGCAGCGAGGAGGCGCCCTGCCACTCGGCATCCGACGAAGGGAACAGCTCGCCGATCGAGCCCCTGCGCGCTGCCCCGAGGAGCGCGTCGATGAGCGCGTGGGTAATCACATCCCCGTCGGAATGGCCGATGAGACCCGGGTGGCCGGGAAACTCCACGCCGGCCAGAACGAGCGGCGTCTCGTCGCCGAAAGCGTGTGCGTCGATTCCGAGGCCCGCGCGAATGTCGGTCATAGCGGAATCTCTCGACTTCCATCGTGTCGACCGGTCATTTCAGACGGCCGCACGGGCAAAGCCCGCACGGCCTGAGGGAGACGCCGCAAGCGGCGTCTCATCCGAGGAGCTCCTGGCGCCCTTGCCGCCCCTCGAAGATGGTGATGGTCGTGTATCCGACGTCGCGAGCCAAGGCGATCGCCTGCTCCAGATCCCGGCCGACGTTCTCGGAGGCGTGGGCGTCGGAGGCCAGGGTGATAGGGACGCCACGAGCCAGGCCGCGCTCGAGGAGCGCACGGTCCGGATAGAGCTCCCCGATCGGCTTGTAGCGTCCCGCCGTTGAGATCTCGAGAGCGACGCCCGTGTCGCCGAGGAGGCCGATGAACCGGTCGTGGATGCGATTCAGGAGCAACTCGTCCACTCGCCGGCCAAAGAACTTGATCAGATCGGGGTGAGCCAGGACGTCCACGAGGCCGCTCACCGCGAGCAAGGCCAGGTCGTCGAAGTAACGCTCCCAAGCGCGCTCGGCGCCGAGCTCCTCGATCAGCGTCGGGCGGCTGTCGATGCCGAGTCCGTCGACGTAGTGAATCGAGCCGAGGAGGTAGTCCCAGGCATACGAGCCGAGGAGCTCCGCGAGGGCCTCGACGCTCCCCGGCACCCAGTCCACCTCGAGGCCGAGCTTGACCGGGAGCCCTAGACGCTTTGCCTCGAGCACCGAGTCGCAGTACGCGTCGAGGCCGTATACGCAGCGCTCGTACTGGTAGGGCACCGTCCAGAAGTCGAGTGTCTCGCGAAAGTAATAGATGTGCTCCGTGAACCCGATCTCGTCGATTCCGCGCTGCCGGGCAACCTCGACGTACCGCTCTACCGTCTCCAGGGTGTGCTCGATCGACTCGCCTGGCCCGCGCGGGTGCATGTGGTAGTCCGCGATCACAGCATCGCGGCCACAACGCCGAGGTCGTCCAGCGTTGTCACTTTCAGCAGCCGGCGATCTCCCTCGACAACGCCTACCCGGCCGCCGGCGGCCTCCACCAGAGAGGCGCAGTCGCCGGCCCGGACGAGACTCTGCGGCGGAGCCGCGAAGGCTTGTCGAAGGACGGACGCTATGAACGCCTGAGGCGTCTGCACCCCTACCAGCCCTGTCCGGTCGAGCGTCTCGGTCACCCGGCCGTCCTCGACTCGTTTGACGGTATCCGGGAAGGGGAGGGCCGGAACGACGCCGTCCCATGCGTTGCCGAGAGCCGACACCACGCGCTCGATCACGTCCTCGGACAGCAGGGGCCGCGCGGCGTCGTGAACCAGCACCACGCCCGCCTCCGCCGGCACCTCTAGGAGCGCCGCGCGCACGGACTCGGCCCGGTTCGAGGCACCCCGGACGCACGCGACCACCTTGCCGCAACCGAGCTCCTCGGCAAGCAGGATCGTCGGTTCTTCCCAGCCGGGCGGCGCTGCGACGACCATCCCCTCGACCCAGGCGGATGCCTCGAGCCTTTCGAGGCTCTCGGCGAGCAGCGGGCGTCCACGCAGCGGGGCGAATGCCTTCGGTCGCTCCAGCCCGAGCCGCTCACCTCTTCCCGCTGCGGCAAGCACCGCCCAGACGCTCACCGGCGCAGGTCGGAACTCTTCTCAGTCAGACGGTTGCGCCGACCGCGACCTGGCCGTCCGGCGTTCCGACTTCGGCCAGGAGGTCGTCCAGCCATACGGCCGCTTCCTCCTCGTCCATCTCCTTGGCGTACATGAGCTCGCTGGCGAGAATCTTCTTGGCCTTGACGAACATCTGCTTCTCGCCCGTCGAGAGGCCCTTCTCATGGTCGCGAAGCGACAGGTTCCGGACGACCTCCGCCAGCTCGAAGATGTCGCCCGTCTTCATCTTGTCGCGGTTGTGCTTGAACCGACGGTTCCAGTTCTTCGGCATCACGGTCCCGTCGCCCGTAAGCGCCTTCATGACCAGCTCGACCATTTCCTCGTTGATCACCTTGCGCAGGCCAACCTTCTCGGCGTTCTCGCACGGCACGTTGACTGTCATGTCGTTGTGCAGGATTTGAATGGTCAGGTACTCGCGCTTATCCCCGAGAACCTCGCGCACTTCCTTCTTCACGACGGT
Organism: Actinomycetota bacterium; assembly: GCA_013812265.1. Lineage (GTDB taxonomy): Bacteria > Actinomycetota > Thermoleophilia > Gaiellales > Gaiellaceae > JACCTQ01. The sequence continues at coordinate 5,800 of JACCTQ010000097.1, read as the reverse complement.
TCCTGCACCGTGGTGGGGATACACCACCTTCTCGCCAACGTCGTACAAGTCGACCTCCCGGTTGTAATGAGCCGTATCACGGAACCGCCGGCGAAGGAAGATTCGCCGGCGACCGCACGTGAGTATACCGGAATCGCCTGGAAAATGCCAGCTTTTCCAGGGATTTTCCGAACATCAGAAGCATTGAGGCTCGCCGAGGCGGCGCCTGTCTCAAAAAACCCCTGCTCGGAGCGAGCTTGCCTAGGGCTGAAGATAGCGATCGACGACGTTGTGTTCCTGCAGCCGGCGCAGGCCTTCCCTGATCTCACGAGCCCGAACTTCGCCGACGCCCTCGACGGCCTCGAGCTCGCGGTGCGAGGCTCGCACGATCGCGTCGAGTCCGTCAAGCGTTCCCACCACCCGTCTTATGACCGTGTCCCGGAGACGCGGAATATGGGAGAGCACGCGGTAGCCTCGCGGTGACACCGCCTGGTCGAGTGGATTGACCGTCCTCGGATACCGGAGCAGCTCCGCGATCGTCTCGAGCTCCAGCAACCCGTCGTACGGGGCCGCGGCAAGCCGCTCGAGCGTCTCCGCGGCCGGCCGATCCCGGTCTGCCTGGTAGTCGTAGACGACGGCGGCCTTCTCGGCCGGGATGTCCGCGAGGAGCTCCCGCAGCTGCATGCGAATCAGGCGACCCTCGCTTCCGAGCTCGGCGCAGTCGCGCTCGATCTCTTCGGCCATGCGTGTCGTGAGCTCGGCGCGCTGGAGGACGACGAGAACGTCGTCGAGCATCACGGCGCCCTGAAACTCGAGCGCCGTCAGTCGCGTCAACACCTGCTCGAGTCGCTGCCGGTACGTCTCCAGCGTGTGGAGCGCCTGGTTGGTCTTCGCCAGCACATCGGCAATGGAGTCGAGTTGGTACCGCTTGTCGCCGACGAAGACGGTCACGGTCTCGCGCTGCTGGGAAATCGAGATCACGAGGGCGTCCGTCTGCTTCGCGACCCGCTCGGCGGTCCGGTGGCGGGTCCCGGTCTCTGCCGACGCGATGGCCGGGTCGGGCATGAGCTGCACGTTGGCGTACACGAGCCGCGAGCCGCTCGCGTTGATGATGATCGCCCCGTCCATCTTCGCCAGCTCGTAGAGCAGCTGGGGCGTGAGTGGCTGGTCGAGACGGATTCCGCCCGAGAAGAGGAACGCGAGCTTGGCCGGCTCGCCGATCACGATCAAGGCGCCCTCGTGCGACCGGATGATGTCGTCGATGCCCTGCCGAAGCCCTGTGCCGGGCGCGATGCGGGAGACCGCAGCAAGGAGCTTCGGGTCCAGACGCGGGTCGTTCTCGCCCGGGCTACGCGTGAAGCCGACCGACGGGTGCGGCCGCTCAGTCCGTTTCTGTTCGCCCTCCTTTTGCATCGAGGCCCGCCTTCAATGCCTGCCGAAGCGTGTCGCTTGCGAGCAAGCGTAGCGTTCCCCGCGTCGAGGTCCCGGCCGGCACAACCACCGCCGTGACGCCGAGCTTGCTGCACTCGCCGAGGCGACGCTCAGTCTGCGCGGCGGCGCGCAGGCGTCCCGTGAGGCCGATCTCGCCGAATGCGGCCATATTCGGATGGGTCGGAACTCCACGCGCGGCCGACGCGATAGCCAGCCCAACGGCGAGGTCGGCGCCCGGCTCGTCGATTCTGACGCCACCCGCCACGTTGACGAAGACGTCGGCCTGCCCGAGACCGAACCCTGCGTGGCGAGACAGCACGGCGACGATCATCGCCAGACGCTTGGGATCAACGCCCGTGCCGACCCGACGCGGCATAGCCAGGTCGGTCGGGGCGACGAGCGCCTGGATCTCGAGCAGAATGGGCCGCGTTCCCTCGAGCGTGCATGCGACGGCCGCGCCGATCTCTCCCGGCTCGCTGCGGCCGAAAAGCTCCGAGGGATCCGGCACGCCCTCGAGCCCGGCTCCCGTCATCTCGAAGACGCCGATCTCGTTCGTGGACCCGAAGCGGTTCTTGACCGCGCGCAGGATGCGGTGCTCCCGGTAACGGTCACCCTCGAACTGAAGCACGCAGTCCACGAGGTGCTCCAGCACGCGTGGACCCGCGACCGAACCGTCCTTCGTCACATGCCCGACGAGGAAGATCGCGACCTCGAACTCCTTGGCCACCCGCAAGAGCCGCCCGGCGGCCTCGCGGACCTGAGCCACCGAGCCCGGTGCGGAGCCGATCCCTGCGCAGGAGAGAGTCTGCACCGAGTCGATGACGCACACGGCCGGCCGCTCGCGCTCGAGCGTCGCGCACACCGAATCTAGCTCTGTCTCGGCGAGGATCTCGACGCTTTCGGCTCCACCGAGGCGCTCTGCTCGCAGCTTCACCTGCGCGGCCGACTCCTCGCCCGTCACCAGCAGTGCGCGGTGTCCCGAGGACATCGAGGCGAGCGCCGTCAGGAGCAGCGTCGACTTGCCGACTCCCGGCTCGCCACCAACCAGCACGAGCGAGGCGGGAACGAGCCCTCCGCCCAGCACCCGGTCGAGCTCTGGGACGCCGGTCGGGATTCGCTCAGCTTCGTCGGCCTTGACGTCGACGAGCCGGAGCAGCGGCTTGGGGTCGGCTCGATCGGTGGTCGACACCGGCGTGTCCTCCACGAGCGAGCCGAAAGTCCCGCAGCCCGGGCAGCGTCCGAACCAGCGCCCGGCGCTATAGCCGCAGTCGGTGCACGAGTACTGAACCGCAGTCTTGGCCATCGAACGAGTGTACGAGCCGGGCCCGACAGCGTCTGTGCCGAAAGGGTGTCAGCAGCCGCCCGGCGGTCGGCCGGGCCGCGGCGCGGCAACTCGTCACCAAACGGCCGCCGAAAGGCGGCCGTTTGGCTAGTCCTCTTCGACGGGCTCCCCCTCGTCCTCGGGCGGAACCGTCACCTTGCCGAGATCCTCGGGCGGGGCACCCGGAATGACCGTGATGTCGACCTCGTCCTTGTTCTTACGGTCGACGAGAATCGTCGAGCCCGGCTGCAGCTCGCGGCCGAGCACGAAGTCGGCGAGTGGATCTTCGATGTGCTGCTGGATCGCGCGACGGAGCGGTCGGGCGCCCATGGTCGGGTCGTAGCCCTTGTCCACCAGCATCTCCTTCGCCTCTTCCGTCAACTGGATCGTTGTCTCGTAGGTCGCCATCTGCTCGCGCAGCCGGTTCAAGACGAGATCGACGATCGTCATGATCTCCTGCTTCGTCAGCTTGTGGAAGACGATGACCTCGTCGATTCGGTTCAATAGCTCGGGTCGGAAGACCTTCTTGAGCTCGCCCATGATCCGGTCCTTCATCTCGTCGTAGGAGAGCCCGCTCTCGTCCGAGACGGTGAAACCAAGCGACTGGTTCTTCGAGATCGTGGCCGCACCGATGTTCGACGTCATGATGACGATCGTGTTCCGGAAGTCGACCTTCCGGCCCTGAGCGTCGGTCAGCCGCCCGTCCTCGAGGATCTGCAGAAGGATGTTGAACACGTCCGGGTGCGCCTTCTCGATCTCGTCGAGGAGGACGACGGCGTACGGCTTCCGTCGTACGGCCTCGGTGAGCTGGCCGCCTTCGTCGTAGCCGATGTAGCCCGGAGGGGAGCCGACGAGCCGCGACACGGAGTGCTTCTCCATGTACTCGGACATATCGACCTGGATCATCGCGTCCTCGTCGCCAAATAGAAACTCCGCGAGCGTTCGGGCCAGCTCCGTCTTCCCGACGCCGGACGGTCCCAGGAAGATGAAGGAGCCGGTGGGACGCTTCGGATCCTTGATGCCCGCGCGCGCGCGCCGGATCGCTTTCGACACAGCGACGATCGCCTGGTCCTGCCCGATCACCCGCTTGTGCAGCTCGTCCTCCATGCGGATCAGCTTCTGCGACTCGGCTTCGGTCAGCTTGAAGACAGGGATGCCCGTCCACATCGAGACGATGTCGGCGATCTCCTCCTCGCCGATCTCCGGCTGCTCCTCGCCCTCCTCGCTGCGCCAGTTCTCCTCGAGCTCTCGCTTCTTCTGAGTGAGCTTGCGCTCCTTGTCGCGCAGGCTCGCGGCCTTCTCGAACTCCTGGGCTTCGATGGCCGCTTCCTTGCTCTTACGGACATCATCGATCTGCTCCTCGAGCTCGCGGTAGCGGGGCGGCGCGCTCATCGTCTTGATGCGCATCCGCGATGCGGCCTCGTCGATCAGGTCGATTGCCTTGTCCGGCAAGTGGCGGTCCTGGATGTAGCGGTCGGAGAGCGCCGCGGCGGCGTGCAGTGCCGCATCGGAGATCTTGCAACGGTGATGCGCCTCGTAGCGATCCCGGAGCCCGCGCAGGATCTGCACCGTGTCGTCCGCGGAGGGCTCCTCGACGCGGATCTGCTGGAAGCGGCGCTCCAGCGCTGCGTCGCGCTCCAGGTACTTGCGGTACTCGTCCAGCGTCGTCGCGCCGATCGTCTGCAACTCGCCGCGCGCGAGCGCAGGCTTCAGGATGGAGGCCGCGTCGATTGCGCCCTCGGCCGCGCCGGCGCCGACGAGATTGTGGAGCTCGTCGATGAACAGGATGATGTCGCCGCGCTGCTGAATCTCCTTCATGACCTTCTTCAGCCGCTCCTCGAACTCGCCCCGGTACTTCGAGCCCGCCACGAGCGCTGCCAGGTCGAGCGAGTAGATCTGCTTGCCCTTCAGAAGCTCCGGCACCTGGCCGGTCGAGATCCGCTGCGCGAGACCCTCGACGACGGCGGTCTTGCCCACGCCGGGCTCTCCGATCAGCACTGGATTGTTCTTCTGGCGGCGCGCGAGGATCTGCATGATCCGCTCGATCTCGGTCTGCCTGCCGACCACCGGATCGAGCTTGCCCTCACCGGCCTGCTTCGTGAAGTTTCGCCCGAACTGGTCGAGCAGCTTCGAGCTCTTCGACTTCTCGCCCGAGGGGGCGCTGCCGCCCTGCTGGCGGCGACCCGGACCGGAGAGCATGCGGATGATCTCGTTGCGAATCTTCTCGGCGTCCGCGTCGAAGTCGAGCAGGATGCGAGCCGCCACGCCTTCGTTCTCGCGCACGAGCCCGAGCAGTATGTGCTCGGTGCCGATGTAGTTGTGTCCGAGCGAGAGAGCCTCTCGCAGCGCAAGCTCGAGCACCTTCTTGGCACGAGGAGTAAACGGAATCTGGCCCGTCGTGACCTCGTCTCCCTGACCGACGATGCGCGCGACCTGCGCACGCACCTCCTCGACCGTGATGTCGAGGGACTCGAGCACGCGGGCGGCCAACCCTTCCTCTTCCCGCAGGAGGCCGAGGAGGATGTGCTCGGTGCCGATGTAGTTGTGCTTCAGTGCGCGTGCTTCTTCCTGGGCGAGGACGACGACCTGGCGAGCGCGTTCCGTGAATCGCTCGAACACGACTATCGCCTCAGCTCGGCCAGTACAGCCGCCCGCACCTCGTCGCCCGAGAACCCTCGCCGGTGCAGAAGAGCGACGGCCATGCAATCGCGCACCCGGAGGAGACCGAGCAGCAGATGCTCGGTGCCCACGTACGGGCGCCGGGACCGGCGGGCTTCCTTCGAAGCCATGTGGAGCGCCCTCTGCGCCCTCGGGACGAGCGGTCGCGACGCGCTAAGCGCACGTGCGCCGGCTCTCGTCCTCTCCAGCGCACCGGGCCCGAATGCGTCTTCGACGCGGCGGCGCACCTCGTCCAGATCGATCCCAATCGAAGCGAGCGCGTCGGAATCCAGGTGTCTCGGTCGGGCCTGGCATCCGCGGCCAACCTCGCCGGCCACGCTCCCGACCAACCCGTCGCGTGTGACGCCGAAGGATGCAAGCACCCGGCCCGCGACACCGTCCTCGGTCCCG
>JACCTQ010000061.1 GCA_013812265.1 Actinomycetota bacterium | reverse complement strand
GACCTGGCGAAAGCGGGCGTGGGAGCACGCGCCGGGCTGCTCGTGGGCGGAATCGCGTTGATGGGACTCGCCACCGCCGTCTACATCGGCGCGGGCATGGGCGCAGGCGCACGCGACTCGCTGATGCTGGTTCTCACCCGTCGGACGCGCCGGCGCGCCGGCGTCGTTCGGACGGTCCTGGAGGCGACGGTCACGGTGATCGGCTTCGCGCTCGGTGGCACCGTCGGCATAGGCACACTCGCCTTCGCCCTCGGCATCGGCGCGGCGGTTGAAGCGTCGTTCGCGCTGCTCGGCCGCTCGCCCTTCGTTGTCTCGGCCGAGCCTCAGCTGGTGCGGGAAGAGGTGCCGCCGAGTGCAACGGACGCCGCGGGGAGGTCGACGTCATGCGTCCGCGTCTAGTCGGCATTAACCACGTCGCTCTCCAGGTGGACGACCTGGAGCGGGCGCTCGACTTCTACGGGCGGTTGTTCGAGCTTCACGTCAGCGAGCGTGAGATCGGCGCGGCTTTCGTGGACATGGGCGACCAGTTTCTCGCACTCTTCGAGCCCGGCTCCGGCGAGGAGCGTCACTTTGGCCTCGTGGTCGACGACAAGGGGAAGGTGCGACGAGCGCTCGAAGCGGGCGGGGTGGACATCGTGCCCGGCCGTCGCCTCGACTTCCACGACCCGTTCGACAACCGTGTCCAGGTCGTCCAGTACGACCAGATCCAGTTCACGAAGTCGTGCCGAGTCCTGGAAGGCATGGGCCTGCCGCTCGGTAAGGTCGAGCGGGCGATCGCGGAGCTCCGGAGCAAGAATCTGGCCTAAGCTCTGAGTGCGGCCCCCGGCGACCCGCCTAGGCATACATCGACCGGCCGGCGCCGGCGCGGGCGTTTGGCGGATAGGGCTCGAGGTCGTTGATGTAGCGCGGCTGCTCGGCGACGCGGCGAAGCCATCTCCCGACGGCAGGCCAGCGCTTCAGCTCGTTACCGGCTTCATGCGCGACGTGCACGTAGCCGTACACGGCGATGTCGGCGATCGAGTAGTCGGCGCCGACGAGGAAGTCGCGGCCGGCGAGATGCTCGTCGAGGATGCCGAGCACCTGTCGACCAATCTTCTTTCGTCGAGCGGCGTCGGGGTGGTGGAGGCTGAGCCGGCCAGTCTGGAGCCGGAAGCGCAGGCCGCCGATGGCGGGCATTACGTCTGTCTGCTCGTAGATCAGCCACCGAACCACCTCCGACCGCTGTGCTGCTCCGGCCGGCAGCAAGGACGTTTCGCCGGCGAGGTACACGAGGATCGCATTCGACTCGATTAAGTAGCCGCCGGGCACGAGCTCGAGCACCGGCGTCGAGCGGAAAGGATTGATGCGCCCATACTCGTCGGTCAGCGTGTCGCCGTCGAAGATGTCGATCGGGATGCGCTCGTAGGGACGACCGAGCTGAGCCAGGAGTAGGCGCACCTTGTAGCAATTGGCGGAGGCGGCGTAGTCGTACAGGCGCAGGTCAGGCATGGTCCCCTTTCGTTCCGCGATGTTCACGTCTCTTTAACGGGAGCGGGGATCGACGCGTGAGATGGATGCTGTGGATCTCCTGCGACGGAAGGTGCGACGCGAGACATGTTCCGGGGCCTAACCCCGGGGCGTATGCGCCGGAGCTACGCCGCTCCGGGCCGGTCCCGAGGCGCCTGACCCCGGGTCATGTCCGCGCAGGCCCGTGGCTACCCTAGGTCGACATGCGCGAGCGCGTCGAGCGAGCCCTGAAAGCCGTCCCGGCGAAGCCGGGCGTCTACCTGTTCCGGGGCGACGGTGCAGACGTCCTGTACATCGGCAAGGCGAAATCGCTCCGCCCGCGTGTTCGCTCCTACTTCCAGCGCGGCGGGGACGGCCGGCCCGGCATGGGGCAGCTCGTCGCCCGGGTCGCCAATGTCGAGGTGATCGTGACGGGCTCCGAGGTGGAGGCGCTCCACCTGGAACAGAACCTCGTCAAGCGCTACCGTCCTCCGTTCAACATCCGCCTGCGCGACGACAAGTCGTTCCCGTACATCGCCGTCACCGTGGACGACGAATACCCGCGAGTCATGTTCACGCGGGAGCGGCACCGCCGCGGAGTTGTTTACTTCGGCCCGTACGCGAACGCGAAAAAGGTGCGGGAGACACTCGACGTTCTCAATCGCGTGTTCCAGTACCGGCCCTGCGAGGGGCCTCGACCGGGGCGGCACTCCGGCATCCCGTGCCTCGACTACCACATCGAGCGCTGCCTGGCCCCTTGCGTCGGCTACGTCTCGAGGGAGGACTACCGGGAGCTGATCGGGCGAGTGATGGAGTTCCTCTCCGGCGAGACCCGCCCGATCGTGCGCGAGCTCGAGGAAAAGATGGCGGATGCCGCAGCCCACGAACGGTTCGAGCAGGCGGCGCGGTACCGCAATCGGTTGTTCGCGATTCGCCATCTGGCGGAGCGCCAGGCGGCCGACAAGCGGGCGGTCGGGACGATCGACGTCATCGGCATGGCGCGGAACACCGACGGAGCGGCGGTCCAGGTCTTTCCGCTGCGCGAGGGGAGGCTGATCGACCGGTACACGTTCCACCTGGAGAACGTCATCGGACAGGACGACGCCGGCCTACTCGAGGCATTCTGCCTCGAGTACTACGGGTCGTCGCCGAGCATTCCACCCCAGATCATCGTCCCGCCCGTGGGCGACACGGAAGCGCTCGAGCAGTTCCTCTCCGAGCGCCGCGGATCTCGGGTGGAGGTGCGTGCGCCGGCGCGGGGCGAGAAACGGCGACTGCAGGAGCTCGCCGCGCAGAACGCTCGGCTCGCGCTCGAGTCGGAGGTGATCCAGAGCGAGGGCAAACGCGTGCGCCGGCTTTCGGCCCTCGAGGAGCTGCGTGAGGCGCTGAACCTCGAGAGTCTGCCGATCCGGATCGAGTGCTACGACATCTCGAACATCCAGGCCGAGTCGCCGGTCGGGTCCATGGTCGTCTTCCAGGACGCCGCGCCGAAAAAGGCGCATTACCGCAAGTTCGGCGTGCGGGGCATCGAAGGGCAGGACGATTTCGCGGCCATGGGGGAGGTCGTGTCGCGACGCTTCGCTCGCCAGCGCGACGCAGCCGCGCGCGCGTACGACGAAGGCTTCGCAGTCCTGCCGAACCTGGTCGTCATCGACGGCGGGAAAGGGCAGCTCTCGGCCGCGCTCGCTGCCATGCAAGCTTTCGATCTACCGCGCGTCGCGGTCATAGCGCTCGCGAAGCGGGAGGAGGAGGTCTTCGTCCCCGACCGGGCCGAGCCGATCCTCCTCGACCACAGCTCGGCGGGCCTGCAGCTGCTGCAGCGGATCCGTGACGAGGCTCACCGCTTCGCGCTCGGGTTCCATCGCCAGCGGCGTGACGCGCGCTCGCGCGAGTCGATCTTCGACACCCTCGCGGGTGTCGGCCCCGCGAGGCGCCGTGCGCTCCTGCGCCACTTCGGCTCTGCCGAGCGGTTCTTGGCAGCGTCCCAGGAAGAGCTGGAGGGCGTGCCGGACCTCCCCGCGAAGACGGCCCGGCGCATCTACGCGCAGCTCCACAAGGCGGGCCGCGGCTAGCGCACGGCTACACTCGTTGTGGGGTTCATGGCCGTGCTCAAGCGCCTTCTCGTTACCGTTGCCGTTCTTCTGGCGGGAGCCGCGGCCGTGCCGCCGCACTCCTGGTCGGCCTTCAGGGCCACGCCGACGCCGACGCCGCGTGCCCTGCGAGCGTACCTCCCGCGGATGAAGGTCGAGATCCGCCGGTACCGCACTGCCATCGAGCGAGGGCAGACCGCGTTCGACGGGCGCCTTTCGCCGTCGTCGAAGCTCACGCGCCTGCGCGCCAGCCGCGCGGAGTTCCGGACGATCGCCAGGCGGATCGACGCCGTGCGGGAGCCGGTCGGCCTGAAGAAAGCCCACGCCAGTCTGGTCTCGGCCGTTCGCCTGGTCGTGACCGCATTTGGAAACTTCATCACGGCCGCGGAGGAGTACGCTCGCGACCCGAAGCCGGGACCGCTTCTGGACCGCAACACACGCGCGAACAGCCAGCTCAAGCGCGCCGAAGGTCTTCAGGATCGCTGGGCAAACACGCTACGTGCGAGCACCAAGCGCGCGAAGATCCCGATTCCCGTGTGGCTGAAGGAGTTCCGCAGCTAGATGCTTGATCGGAAATTCCCACGGGCCGGATGGCGGCCTCGACACGTCGCCGGAACGTCGCCCTCGCCCTTGACAAGGCATCCTGCCTTGCCCGCGGGCGAGTGCGGCGACCAGCTTGGTCGCTGCCGTCCCCGACGGCGTGCCAATTTCCGATCAACCAGTTAGTTTAGAGGTTTGACCAGAATCGGTCAAACCTCTATTTGGACCCGTCCCCATCGGCCGCCAGGAACGGATACCGGTAATCCACCGGCGGTGCGAACGTTTCCTTGATCGTCCGCGGGCTCACCCAGCGGATCAGGTTCCACATCGATCCCGCCTTGTCATTCGTCCCCGAGGCTCTGGCACCGCCGAACGGTTGCTGCCCGACCACGGCCCCCGTGGGCTTGTCGTTCACATAGAAGTTGCCGGCCGCGTACTCGAGCGAGCGCGCTGCCTGCTCGATCGCCCCCCGCTCGCGCGCGAACACGGCGCCCGTGAGCGCGTAGGGCGCCGTCTTGTCGACGAGCTCGAGCGTCTCCTCCCATTTCTCCTCCGGATAGACGTACGTCGTGACGATCGGGCCAAAGAGCTCGTCACGCATGAGCCGGAAGCGGGGGTCACGCGTCTCGATTACCGTCGGCTCGACGAAGTAGCCCTCGCTATCGTCGACGCCGCCTCCGACCAGGATCTCCGCGTCGCGCTTGGCCTCCTCGATCGCCTCCCGTTGTACCTCGAGCGATTTGGCGTCGATCACGGCGCCCATGAAATTCGAGAAGTCGGCCACATCGCCCATCTTCAGCGAGCGCACCTCCTCGACGAGCCGCTCCCGAAGCTCCGGCCAGAGGTTCGACGGCGCGTAGACCCGCGACGCCGCGGAGCACTTCTGACCCTGGTACTCGAATGAGCCACGAACGATGGCGGTTGCGACCGCATCGACATCGGCGGAGGGGTGCGCGACGATGAAATCCTTGCCACCTGTCTCCCCGACGATGCGGGGATAGTTGGAGTAGCGGTCGATGTTGTCGCCGACGGTCTTCCACATGCCCTGGAAGACAGGCGTCGAGCCCGTGAAATGGATGCCCGCGAGCCGCTCGCTCGCCAGGGCCGCGTCTCCGATGGTTGCGCCCGAGCCGTAGACGAGATTGACGACTCCATCCGGCAGGCCAGCCTGCTGGAAGAGTCTCATCAGGAAGTGGGCCGAGTAAGCGGCGGTCGAGGCCGGTTTCCAGACGACCGTGTTGCCCATGAGCGCCGCGCTCGTCGGCAGGTTGCCCGCGATTGCCGTGAAGTTGAAAGGAGTCACAGCGAAGACGAAGCCCTCGAGCGGCCGGTACTCCATGCGGTTCCAGACGCCGGGCGAGGAGACCGGCTGCTCCTCGTAGATTCGCGTCATGAACTGGACGTTCCAGCGCAGGAAGTCGATCAGCTCGCAGGCGGCGTCGATCTCGGCCTGGTGGGCCGTCTTCGACTGGCCGAGCATCGTCGCCGCGTTGAGCGTCGAGCGCCACGGGCCGGCGAGCAGCTCCGCTGCGCGCAGGAAGACGGCGGCACGCTCCTCCCAGGGGGTGCGAGACCAGTCGCGCCACGCCATGGCGGCCGCGTCAATGGCTTGCTCGACCTGGGACGGACCGCCCCGATGCACGTCGGCGAGCACGTGCGCCTTCCGGTGCGGCATCACCGCCTCGAAGGTCTCGCCGGTTCGGACATCCTCTCCATCGATCACCAGCGGAATGTCGATCCGCTCGCCTTGCAGTTCCCGGAGGCGTGTCTGCAAGCGCTCCCGCTCGGGGGAGCCGGGGGCGTAGAGGAGCACCGGCTCGTTCGCCGCCGCGGGCGGGCGGAAGATTCCGGGCGCGCTCACGGCGGGCATTCTAGGCCCATCACCCCGGTACCCTTGTGCGAGTGCGATCCCGTCGAGTGGTCGTTTCGACAATCTGGTTCTTCTTGCTCGCCGGTGCTCTCGCGGTGGTTGTCGCGGAGGGCGGCCGGGCGACGAGCTCGGCGAAGCCAATTGCGCGGACCGTGCTTGCGGTCGGAGATATCGCTTCGTGCGACTCGGGCGGCGACGAGATCACCGCGAGGCTCGTGGAGCGGATGCCCGGAACCGTCCTCACGCTCGGCGACAACGCGTATACGGATGGGAAGCCGGAGGAGTTCGCGGGCTGCTACACGCCTTCATGGGGCCGCCACAAGGGCAGGACGCGGCCTTCGCCCGGCAATCACGACTACAACACACCGGGCGCGGCGGGCTACTTCGGCTATTTCGGACGCCTGGCCGGCCCGGCTGGCCGGGGTTACTACAGCTTCGATCTCGGAGCCTGGCATCTCGTCTCGCTGAACAGCGAGATCGAGACGGCCGCCGGGAGTCCGCAGGAACGCTGGCTGCGCGCCGACCTGTCGCGCAGCCGTCTGAAGTGCACGCTCGCCTACTGGCACAAGCCGCAGTTCGCCGCCGCCGATCACCCTCTCGCCGGCGACTTTCGCGCGCTCTGGCAGGCCCTTTACGCTGATCGCGCCGAGCTGGTGCTGAACGGCCACGAGCACAATTACCAGCGCTTCGCGCCCCAGACACCTGCGGGCCGACTGGACACTCGACGCGGCATCCGCCAGATCATCGTCGGCACGGGCGGGCGCAGCCACGAGACGTTCAGGACGGCCGCCGCCAACACTCGCTCGTCGAACACCGACACCTACGGCGTGCTGCGGCTGACGTTGCGTGCGCGGAGCTACGCCTGGCGCTTCGTGGCCGAGCCCGGTAAAACGTTCTCCGACTCGGGCTCCGGAGCCTGTCGTTGAGACCGGCGCACACGAGCGGGCTCTCGGAGGACGCTCGGAACGAGCTTGCAGCGGTAGTGCCCCACAAAACGTGCGACCGGCTCGCCGAGCTGTCTGCGCTCTTTCACGCAGCGGGCCGGGTGCACTTGCTGGGTCGCGGGAGAATCGCCGTTCACCTGGACGTGGCGAGCTCGGCCGTGGCGCGGCGGGCCTTCTCCCTGCTTCGGGGTTTCGACGTCGAGGCGGAGATCCGTACGTACCGCACGAGGGCCTTCGACCGGCGGACGCGGTATCAGCTGCATGTCGCCGGAGACGGGCGAGCGCTCCAGGTATTGAACGAGGCAGGCGTCCTGACCGCGAGCCTTGCACCGCTCGAGCGCCCGCCGAAGCGTGTCGTATCGCGAGGCTGCTGCCGGGGCGCGTACCTCCGCGGCGCCTTCCTCGGCGCTGGATCTCTGTCAGGGCCGGAGGCTCCCCACCTCGAGATCCGATGTACGAGCCGGGAAGGAGCCGACTTCATCGCCGCGCTGGGGCGAGAGGAGGGGCTCGAGCTCGGGGTTCGCGACCGACGCCACGACGTCGTCGCATACGCGAAGCGCCGCGAGACGATTGCGAGCCTCCTCGCAAGCGCCGGCGCAAACGACACCGTGCTCGTCTTCGAGGAACGGTCTGTCGTCTCGTCGACGAAGGCGCGCGCCAACCGCTTGGCGAATGCGGACCACGCGAACCTCGTTCGCGCCAGCCGGGCGGCCTACCCGCAGATCCAGGCAGTGGAGCGCCTGACAAGGCGTGGTCAGCTGGACGCGCTGCCGGCACACCTACGCGAGCTGGCCGAGCTTCGCGTCCGCCACCCGACTCTCTCGCTTCGCGAGCTCGCACTGAAGTGCCGACCCCCGTCGACGAAGGCTGCAGTGCAGAGACGGCTGCAGAAGCTGCTCCAGCTCGGGAAGCCGTGAGGCTAGCCCGACCGGTGGGAACGGTGGGCAACGTGTCGCATCCGCGGGGCAACGATCCGGCGCCGCGGCAAGGCTGCTTCACGACGCGCGCAGCTGTCTGGATAAGCCCCTAGTGCAGAACCCTTCGATCAGGCATACTTCGAGTTGGCGGGTCCGTGCTCTCCGGCGATGGATCCAGACCCCGTTCGTCGCCATGGTCTCGAGCGTGGTTTAAGCGGAGGGGGGGTCGACCTCGGAACCTCCCCCTCCCCCCGCCTTCTTCGAAACGGGGGACCGAGGAGCCACCCACGGGTCTCCGGTTAGACTCGGCGCCAAGCGACCGGGGAGGACCATGGCGACACGTGTCGGGATCAACGGCTTCGGACGGATCGGGCGAAACTTCTACCGCGCGTACCTCGCCCGCGACCCGAGGTTCGAGGTCGTGGCCGTGAACGATCTTGCCGCGCCGGAGGTGCTTGCGCACGTCCTCAAGTACGACACGACGCACGGCGTTCTGCAGGCGGACATCGGGCTGAGCGAGAACGGCATCTCAGTGGACGGCTCGTCGTTCCAGGTCCTATCCGAGAGAGATCCCGCCGCCTTGCCCTGGCAGGACCTCGGGGTTGACGTCGTCGTGGAGTCGACCGGCTTCTTCACCGACCGCGAAGGCGCTTCGAAGCACCTGGACGCCGGCGCGAAGAAGGTGATCGTCTCGGCACCGGCGACCGACCCCGACCTGACGATCGTGCTCGGTGTCAACGACGACCAGTACGACCCCGACCGGCACGCCATCATCTCGAACGCTTCCTGCACTACCAACTCGGTCGGCCCGATGGCGAAGATTCTGCTCGACACTTTCGGCATCGAGTCGGGCTTCATGACGACCATCCACGCCTACACGACCGAGCAGCAGCTACAGGATCAGGTCGCATTGACCCGTAAAGGCAAGCCGGATCTCCGACGTATGCGGGCGGCGGCCCTCAACATCGTTCCAGCGTCCACGGGGGCCGCCAAGGCGATCTCGCTCGTGATCCCGGAGCTCAAGGGCAAGCTCGACGGCATGGCGATGCGGGTACCCGTCCCTGATGGCAGCGTCACCGACCTGGTGTGCGTGCTTGGCCGAACAGCCTCGGTCGAGGAGGTGAACGACGCCTTCAAGAGGGCAGCGGGCAGCGACGAGTGGGGCGGCATCCTCGAGTACACGGAAGACCCGATCGTGTCCTCTGACATCGTCGGCAACCCCGCTTCCTGCATCATCGACGGGTTGTCCACGATGTCGAACGGAAACCAGGTGAAAGTGATCGGCTGGTACGACAACGAGTGGGGCTACAGCTCGCGGCTCGTCGATCTCGTCGGCAAGCTGCTGTAGGTGCCGCCGCGCTCCGTTCGGGACGCTGAGATCGCCGGCAAGCGCGTGCTCGTGCGCGCCGACCTGAACGTTCCGCTCGAGGACGGAAGGGTGGCCGACGACACGCGCATACGGGCATCTGTCCCAACCCTCCGGCTACTCCTGGAGCGTGGCGCAGCCCACGTGCGCGTCTGCTCACATCTGGGGCGGCCAAAAGGTCCCGATCCGGCCCTCACGATGAAGCCGGTCGAGGAGCGTCTCCGCGAGCTTCTTCCCCATCGGCAGATCGAGGTGGTCGAGAACACCCGCTTCAACGCGGGCGAGACCAGGAACGACGAGGCTTACGCCCGCGAGCTGGCCGAGGGCATGGACCTCTACGTGAACGACGCCTTCGGCTCGGCCCACCGGGCTCACGCCTCGACCGAGGCCGTCGCACGCTTGCTCCCCGCGTACGCAGGCCTGCTGCTCGAGCGCGAGCTGACCGAGCTCGGCAAGCTGCTCGGCGATGTGGAGCGTCCGTTCGTACTCGTCTCGGGCGGCGCGAAGGTGGAAGACAAGCTGGGCGTCCTGGGAAAGCTGGGCCGGCGGTCCGACACGGTGCTCATAGGCGGCAAGATGGCGGCAGAGCTCGCGTCGCGACCTCCGCTAGATGGGGTACGCGTGTTGTTTCCGGTCGACTTCGTGGCCGCTTCGCGCTTCTCGCCTGACGCTGAATGCCGGACCGTGAGCATCGACGAGATTCCGGAGGGCTGGCTGGGGCTCGACATCGGGCCGGCGACGCGCACGGCATTCTCCGAGCGGATCGCCGAAGCGCGGACGATCTTCTGGAACGGGCCTATGGGGGTCTTCGAATGGCCGCACTTCGCTGAGGGAACAAGGGCGGTGGCCGAGGCGGTCGCTCGCTCCGACGCCTACTCCGTGGTCGGCGGTGCGGACTCGGCGCGCGCTCTGACCGAGCTCGGATTGCACGACGACGTGTCCTGGCTCTCGACCGGGGGTGGCGCCTCGCTCGAGCTCCTGGAAGGGAAAGAGCTTCCAGGAGTGGCAGCCATCCCAGCCATTTCCGAAGGAAATGGTTAGGTAGGAGAAGAACATGAAGCGTCAGGACCGATCCCCGGTTTACTTTTGGTCGAGCTTTTGCCCGAAGGGGAAAAGGTCGTGTTGATCGCCGGTAACTGGAAGATGTTCAAGACCGTCTCGGAGACGGCGGAGTTCTGCCGCGCGTTCGAGCCGCCAGCCGGCGTCGAGGTGGTCCTCGCACCGCCCTTCACGTCCTTGGCGGCGGCGCTCGGTCACGAGCTGGACGTCCTCGCCCAGAACGTGCACTGGGACGACGAGGGCCCCTTCACGGGTGAGGTGTCGGCCCGCATGCTCCGAGAGCTTGGTGTCGCCGGTGCAATCGTCGGCCACTCGGAGCGCCGCCGGCTCTTCGGCGAGACCGACCACACGGTCGGGCGGCGTGCCGCTCACGCGCTGGCCTCGGGGCTCCGGGTGATCGCCTGCGTCGGCGAGCTCGAGGCGGAGCGCGAACGTGGGGAGACGGACGAAGTTCTTCGCCGCCAGCTGTCGGTTCTCGAGCCGCACGACGGCCTCGTCGTGGCGTACGAGCCCGTATGGGCAATCGGGACCGGCAAGACAGCGACGCCGCAAATGGCCCAGGACGCGCACGCGTTCATCAAGAGCCTGCTCGACGTCCCCGTGCTCTACGGCGGCTCGGTGAAGCCCGACAATGCAACGGAATTGTTGTCGCAGCAAGACGTCGACGGAGCCCTCGTGGGCGGAGCGTCGCTCGCCGTCGACCAATTCAGCGCGATTTGCGAGACGGCGGCTCAGCTCCCCTCGTAGCTCTGATCATCCTCGACGGGTGGGGCCTCGCGCCGCCCGGACCGGGGAATGCCGTCGATCTGGCACACACGCCGGTCTTCGACGGTCTTTGGGCTGTGTACCCGCATACGGAGCTGGCGGCCTCCGGCGAGGCGGTCGGGCTACCGCCAGGGCAGATGGGGAACTCGGAGGTGGGCCACCTGACGATCGGTTCTGGTCGTGTGCTGTTCCAGGATCTTCAGCGGGTGAACCGGGCGATCGAGGAGGGTTCGCTGTTCACGAATCCTGCGCTCACCGAAGCGTTCGAGCGCGCTCGCGCACGCGGTGCGAACCTGCACCTCTTGGGCCTCGTCTCCTACGGCGGCGTCCATTCACACATCGACCACCTTCGGGCTCTGCTCGAGCTTGCCCGCCGCCAGGGGATGGAGGAGCGGACGTTCGTCCACGCCTTCACCGACGGGCGCGACGTCTCGCCGAACGCGGCTGCTCGAGATCTGGCCGAGCTGTCGCCCGAGCGGGTGGCGACGGTCGCCGGCCGCGTCTACGCCATGGATCGCGATCTGCGCTGGGAGCGCACCGACAAAGCCTTCGGAGCCATTGTTCGGGGAGAAGGGGCTTTGGGGTCAGACCCCGTCACCGAAGTGCAACGGAGCTACGCCGCCGGTGTAACGGACGAGTTCATCGAGCCCGTCGTGCTGGCCGGTCGCCCACGCCTCGGCCCGGCCGACGCAGCCATCTTCTTCAACTTCCGCCCCGACCGGGCGCGTCAGCTCACCGAGAGGCTCCTCTCCGCGAAGCTCGACCTGACGACGATGACTCGCTATCGCGAGGATCTGGGCTGCCCCGTCGTCTTCTCCGAGCAGAACGTCGTCGGAACGATCGCCGAAGCTCTCTCCGAGCGTGGGCTCCGCCAGCTACACGCCGCCGAGACCGAGAAATACGCACATGTCACCTACTTCTTCAACGGTGGGCGGGAGCAGGAGTGGCCGGGAGAGACGCGTATCCTCGTGCCCTCTCCGCGTGATGTGTCGAGCTACGACCAGCGGCCGGAGATGTCCGCTGCCGAGGTGGCACGACGTTTCGCGGACGAGATCGGAAAGGGCTACGCGTTCGGAGTCGTCAATTTCGCGAATCCCGACATGGTGGGCCATACGGGCTTCATCCCGGCCGTCATTCGAGCTGTCGAGAGCGTCGACAGCTGCCTGCAGGCCGTGGTGGATGCCGTCGCGCAAGCGGGCGGCGTGTCGCTGATCACGGCCGACCACGGCAACGCGGAAACGATGCTCGAGACCGACGGCGTACATCCCCACACGGCGCACACCACCAATCCGGTGCCGCTGATCGTCACGAACAAGGGTCTGGTGCTCCGGCAGGGGGCGCTGTCCGACCTCGCTCCCACTTGCCTCGCGCTGCTCGGCTTAAACCGAAATTCACAAATGACGGGTGAGAATCTGGTTTCAGTCCGGCAAAGCTAGGGTATACTTCCGTCTTGTCGCTCGCGCAGCCTGACTTCGGGGTACTGCGGAAGGCGCAGCGGGGTGACGAACGCGCCTTCTCGCTCATCCTCCGGGCTTATGAAGTCCCGGTCTACAACTACGTGCTTCGTCTCGTCGGTGGAGACCGGTCGCTAGCCGAAGATCTGACCCAGGAAGTCTTCCTGCGCGTCTTCCAGGGGCTTCCGAACTTCTCGCTGCGCTCTAAGTTCACGACGTGGTTGTTCCAGGTCACCAAGAACCGCGTGCTCGACGAGTTGCGCGCGAGCGAACGCCGGCCGCGGTCCGTTATGGCGATCGAGGACGTTCGCCCGCTCGAGGTGCTCGACGCGCCGTTCGAGCGCATGGAGGCCATCGACGCTCTGTGGCGTGCCGTCGAGAACCTGAACGTCGACCTGAAGATGGCACTTCTGCTGCGCGACGTCGTCGGACTCTCGTACACCGAGATCGCCGACTCGCTGGAGATCACGCTGGCAACGGTGAAGTGGCGGATCTACAAGGCGCGCGAAGAGGTGCAGCTCGCACTCGCTCAGGAAGGGATCACCTTCGGAAGCGAGCGCGAGCCGGCTACCGCAGACGCCTCCGTTTAGCCTCCATTCATAGGTTGGGCCAGGAGATGCGTCTCGCTCCACGGCTCACGAGCGTCGCCGCGGACGGGGTCCTCGACCCCGCCTCGGCGACAGCAAGGCGCTAAGCGGCCTCGCTCGGGTCCTCCGCGGCCGCGAGCGTGATCGACCCCGCCATGGCCTCGCGCAAATGCCGCTTCTGGATTGGTAGCTGCCACTGCACGAGTTCCTTGACGCCCGGGTGACGCGCCTTCTCGCCCATCTTCTTCAGCACCGACCAGTGCCCGACCTCGCTGGCCTCGGCCATGGTCAGGAACTCGAACCCGTCGAGGGCGTCCGCGTCCTTGTCGAGGTAGGTGGACATCATGTCGGCGGCCTTGCTCTTGACCGTTCGCGCTTCCTTCAGGATGCCGCTCTTCTTACTTTTCTCCTTGCCCTCGAACGACCCGGCGAGCTCGGTTCCCCGCTCCTCGGCTTCAGCCGCTTCCTCGCCCATCGTGCGCAGCTGCTTGGCAAGCCCGTCGTTGCCCTCCTTCTCGGCAAGCCGGGCGACCTTCTTCGTAGCGCTCTGCGCCGCCATCGCAAGCCCGATCACCTCGCCGAGCTTTGTCTCGAGATTCGTCAGCTTTGCCATTTTCCGCCTCCTTCGTCGTTGTCACACTCCGTGCTCGAGCCTCGCGGCGAGCGCTTCCGGTAGACCGCACTCACGTAGCTCTCGCTGGGTGTCCGCAATGGAGTATGCGACGCGACGAAAAGAAGCAAACCTCGTCTCCAGATCGAGAAGCAGGTACGCCGCGCGCGGGTCGCCGTCGCGCGGCTGTCCCACCGAGCCGGGGTTGAGCAGCCAGCGGCGCTCCGTGAGCTCGATCTCCGTCCCCCCCGGGGCGAGCTCTCCCTGGACGGCGCCGCCGTTCTGAGAGATCGCCAGAGGCACGTGACTGTGACCGACGAGGACGAGCGGTGCCGACGTCGCGGCGAGTGCCGCTCTGGCGGTCTCCTCGCTGAGAACGTATTCCCAGACGGGGTCGAGCGGGCTTGCGTGGTAGAGCGCTGCGCCCGCATCGGGCACCTCGGCGCTCGGCTCGAGCGACGCCAGATAGAGCCGGGCATCCTCGGAAAGCACCCTCTGCGTCCATGCGGCGCTCGTCGCGGCGTCGTCGGTGAAACTGCGCAGGTCGATCTCTCCCAGCACGCCGAGATCGTGATTCCCGCAGAGTCCGTGGTCGGCCCTTTCGGCGACGGCGCCACAGCACTCGTTCGGCCGGGGCCCATAGCCCACCACGTCGCCTAGACACCAGACGGCGTCGGGCCGCTCTTCGCCCAGAGCGTGGAGCACCGCGTCGAGCGCGTGCCAGTTACCGTGGATGTCGGAGATGACTGCGACGCGCATGGTGAGACGGCTGGCGTGGGGCGGAACCATAGCGGCGCTTGCCGGGCTGTGGCTCCTCGCTGCTCGCGCGCTCTGGGGAACAACGGTTCCTGCGGATCTGTCGCTGCCCGAGCTCGACGTGCTCGACTACTTCACGGCGGCAGAGATCGACCTTGCCGAGCGATTCGAGCGCGTCCTGCTCATGCTCACGGTCTTCTCGACGTTCGCGGTGCTCGTCTCGCTGGGTGCGCTGGCGGCGCTCGGACGTCACCTGGGAAGGCGAATCGGCCTTGGCCGCATAGCGACCGGGATTCTCCTCGGCGTCCTCAGCCTGACCGTAGTCTGGATGATCGTGCTTCCTTTCGAGGTGGCGTCCGAATGGTGGCAGCGGCGCCACGGCCTGTCACGGGCGAGCTACGCGGACACGTTGACCGCGTCGTGGGTCGGGCTCCTGATCGAGGTCACTGCGGCTGCTCTGATCATTGCCGCCGGAATGGGGCTCGCAGCCCGGCTACGACGGTACTGGTGGGTCGTCGCGGCGCCCGCGCTGACCGCCTTGACGATCGGGCTCGTCTTCGCGCAGCCGTATCTTTTCGTCGACGCAGAGACGCTGCGGCGGCCGGCGCTCGTCCGGGATGCCCGCTCGCTTGCTCGCTCCATCGGCGTCGAGGGGACGCCCGTGAAAGTGGACGAGGTGCACAAGGACACGACGCAGGCGAACGCGCTCGCCCTGGGTCTCGGCTCTACGAGCCGGATCATCCTCTGGGACACGCTGCTCGACGGGCGTTTCCGGCCGGGGGAGATCCGTGTCGTGATCGCGCACGAGTTCGGCCATATCGCTCGCAAGCACCTGTGGAAGGGAGTCGCCTGGTCGGCGCTTTTCACGGTGCCGATCCTGCTGCTCGTGGCCGAGCTGACGCGACTGCGCGGCGGCCTGGCCGACCCCGCCGCGATTCCGCTCCTCCTGCTGCTTCTCGTAGCCGTCCAGCTCGTCGTCGCGCCCCTCTACAACGTCATCTCCCGGCGCTATGAGCAGGAGGCCGACTGGACGGCGCTGCAAGCGACCCGCGATCCCGCGTCCGCGACTGAGTTGTTCAGGCGGTTTGCGACCACCAGCCTCGGTGATCCCAACCCGCCGGCCTGGGCTCACATCCTCCTTGGTACGCACCCGACGACCATCGAGCGCATCGAGATGGCCGAGAGTTTCGCCGAGCGGCGTTAGCCTCTGCTCTAGTTGTCGGGCTCGCCCGGAAACTCCGGGAGGTTCTTGATGCCCTCCTGCGTCGACCACTTCGACCAGGAGTCCTGCATGGCATCCAGGAGCTCGCGCATGAAGCGCGTGGACATGTTGACGCGCGCGACGACCACCCCGGGCACGTCGCCCTCCTCCACCTCGTGGTCGATCCTGGCGAAGGTAAGCGTGAACTCGTACGGCGAGAACGTGATGTTCGCGAAGTTCGAGTAGACGCCGGCCAGGTGCTCTGGATCGAGATGGATGTTCAGCTGTCGGCTCTGGCCGTTGTCGTCCACATCCTTACGATATACCGATGCGAGAGACAGCTGTGGAGCGGCTGACGCGCGACGTATCCGCTGCTGCGGGCGTCGACCTGCTGCTGGCGCGACCGGCCGAGGCGGCTCACGGCGATTACGCCACGAACGTCGCGCTGCAGCTTGCGCCAGTCCGCCGGCAAGCCCCGAGAGATATCGCCGCCGAGCTCGCGCGCGCTGTAACGACTCTTCCGGTCGTCGAGCGAACCGAGGTGGCCGGGCCGGGGTTCGTCAATCTCTGGCTCGCGGATAGCTGGTACGGGGACGTCCTGGACGAGGTGCTCGCGGCTGGTCGCGACTATGGCGCAGGCTGCGCGGATCACCGCGAGCGGATTCAGGTCGAGCTCGTGTCGGCGAACCCGACGGGTCCTATCGTGGTCTCGCACGCCCGGAACGGAGCCTATGGAGACTCGGTCGCCCGCCTGCTCGAGTTCGCCGGGCACGACGTCGACCGCGAGTACTACTACAACGACGCCGGCCGGCAGATGGAGCGGTTTCGGGCTTCCGTGACCGCGCGGCGACGTGGTGAGGAGCCGCCGGAGGACGGTTACACCGGCAGCTACATCGACGAGCTCGCCGCGATCGAAGGCGATCCCGTGCCGCCAATGCTCGACCGCATCGGCGAGACGCTCGCGCGCTTCCGGATCACATTCGACTCGTGGGCCCTCCAGAGCGAGCTTCAGCAGCGGCTACCCGAGCTGCTGGCCCGCGTCGAGACCTACGAGAAGGATGGCGCGCTGTGGGCACGATCGTCCGGTTTCGGAGACGACGAGGACAAGGTGCTCGTGCGCTCGCCCGAGCGGGGAGGCCTGCCCACCTACCGCGCGGCCGATGTCGTCTATCTGCACGACAAGCTCGAGCGGGGTTACGACCGCGCCATCTACGTTCTCGGCGCAGATCACCAGGGAGTGGCGAAGTGGTACGCGGCCGTGGCCCGCATGCTCGGGTACGACCCCGAGCGTGTCGAGGTCCTGCTCTACCAGCTCGTCCACCTCACGCGTGGGGGTGAGGCGGCGAAGATGTCCAAGCGACGCGGCGACGTGGTATTCCTGGACGAGTTCCTCGATCAGGTGGGTGTCGATGCCGGCCGGTGGTACTTGGTGTCGCGTGGCCCGGACCAGTCAATCGAGATCGACGTCGATCTCGCCGCGGAGAAGAGTCAGAAGAACCCGGTGTACTACGTCCAGTACGCACACGCCCGGATCGCCGGCATCGTTCGGAACGCGGGCGCCGCGCAGGCTTCTGGAAAGCCCGCGGGTCCGCTGAGCGGGGCCGAGAAGGATCTCGTCAAGCGTCTGGCGGAGTTCCCCGCGATGGTGGCGGAGGCGACGGACCGCCGTGGCCCGCACGCGCTGCCGACGTACGCCATCCGGTTGGCGGACGATTTTCACCGCTTCTACCACGACCACCGCGTGATCGGGAGCGAAGAACAAACGTTCCGGCTGGCGCTCTGCCGGGCAGCGCAGAACGTGCTCGCACGATCGCTCGCTCTGATCGGTGTCGAGGCCCCCGAGCGCATGTGATTTGACTTTTCGCCGGGTCGCCTGCGTCGGTTCGAAGGGGTTGCCGGGCGCGGACGTTAGGATCCGGCGGGTGAGCGAGACAGGAACAGCGATACCGGATCGTGCGCGTTCGGGGCCGGCGCCGGGCGTCCCCGACCGGAATCTCGCCCTCGAGCTGGTGCGGGTGACCGAGTCGGCCGCGATGTCGGCCGCGCGCTGGGTGGGCCGTGGCGACAGGGAGGCTGCCGACCAGGCTGCCGTCGATGCGATGCGGTTGATGCTCGACACGGTCTCGATGGCCGGAGTGGTCGTGATCGGCGAGGGGCAAAAAGACGAGGCGCCGATGCTCTACAACGGCGAGGAAGTTGGAGGCGGCGACGGTCCGGC